>JAYTOZ010000034.1:0-6350 GCA_043747515.1 Frankiales bacterium
GCGTATTTGGTGTTGGGGCCTCCGGCCGAGGTGAGCACCACTGTCCCGAGCGGGTCGCGGTAGTGCAGGCCGAGCTTCCAGGCGTAGAGGTGGTCGAGGGCGGCGATCGTGGCATCGCTCGGCGTCACCGTGGCGTAGGTGCCCAGCAGCGAGGCGGCGAAGGAGTCCTTGTTGAACCCGCCCGTGTGTGCGCCGAGGACCGGCCTGGCGATGCCGCCGTAACGCCCCTCCCAGACCACGCCGAAGCGGTCGACCAGGAAGTTGTAGCCGATGTCGCACCAGCCCTGCGTCTTGACGTGATAGGCGTAGATCCCGCGCAGCATGCCCGGCACGTCGGCGGGGGCGTAGTTGTTGGGCGTGTCGGTGTGGTGGACGAAACCGACCTTGATCGTCGCGCTGTAGCTGGGGGTGCCGCAGCCGCTGTTGAAGGTTCGCAACGACTCGTCGGCGCCCCACTGGGCCCGGGTGCGTACGGCGGGTTGCGGCTCACCGGCGAAGGCCGACGAGGCGGCCGCCGACGTCGCGGTCGGGTCGCGGTCGGCGGCGCTCGTGCCGGGGTCGATGAGGACGACGTTGAGGCTGCTCGGCACGGCGGCCGTGACGCCGACGGCCCGGACCGCGCGCAGGCGCGCCTGGACGCCGTCGGCGGCCCCGACATACACCGGCTCGGCGACCACCCGGCGACCGCGGCTGCTCGCCGACAGGTCGTCGGCTGAGCCGGTGTCGGCTGCCGTGTCCATCGCCGCGAGCGCCGCCCAGGCCGACCAGTGGCCGCGCGCCCGGGTGCGCACCTCGACCTGCTGGCCGGCGTGGACGCTGCCGGCCGCCCAGCTCGCGCCGATCGTCTTGAAGGGCGCGACCCGACCCGGGTCGAGCTGGGCGAGCACCGCGCCGACCCGCTCCCGGGCACCGTCGACCGGCCGGACGGTGAGCTCTTCGGCGCTCGCCCTGACTGGGTGCGGGCGGGCGACCGCCGTCGGCGAGGCGACTGGGACGATCAGCAGCAAGGGGGTCAGGAAGCCGGTCAGGACGGTCGAGCTGATCACAGGACGCACGGGTGAAAACTCCCGGTGGGGATGATGGTCGGAGGGGGCGACTGGGTCACCCTGCCGAAGATCGGCCGTCGGCGCTCGCGACTTGACCGGTTGTCAGCGAGTTGTGACGTTTGCCCCGCGCAGGGCCGGGCCGGTGACCGGGTCGGCGAAGGCGGTCCTGAGCGCCTCCCGCCACCCCGGTAGGGGCGGCAGCCCGGCGCCGTCCCAGGCCGCCGGCGACAGCACGCTGTACGCCGGGCGCGGGGCCGGGCGCGGGAACGCCTGCGTCGAGGTGGGCTCGACCCGAGCCGGGTCGGCGCCCAACTCCTCGAAGATGGCCTGCGTGAAACCGTGCCAGGTGGTGCCACCCCGGTTGGTGGCGTGCAGGGTCCCGCTGGGCGTGTCGGAGCGCGCCAGGGCCAGCAGGCCGGCGGCCAGGTCGCGGGCCCAGGTCGGCGAGCCGTGCTGGTCGGCGACAACCTGCAGTGTCGCGTGCGAGGCCTCCAGGGCCACCATCGTCTTGACGAAGTTGGGCCCGCCGCCGCCGTAGAGCCACGCGGTCCGGACCACCCAGGAGCTGTCCGGCAGGATCTCCCGGACAGCCAGCTCACCGGCCAGCTTGGTGCGGCCGTAGGCGCTCGTCGGCCCGGTCGGGTCACCGGGCTCGTACGCCGGGCCGGCCGGGGTGCGGTCGCCGGGGAAGACGTAGTCGGTCGACAGCTGGACCATCCGGGCGCCGACGGCCGCGCAGGCCGTCGCCAGCAGGGCCGGGGCGGCGGCGTTCACGGCGTACGCGATCTCCTCGTCGGTCTCGGCCTTGTCGACGGCGGTGTAGGCCGCCGGGTTGACGACGACCAGGCGGTGCGCCGGGCTGTCCGAGCGGACCACCCGGGCCCACTCCTGGACGGTGTCGCGGACCGCGAACGGATCGGTGAGGTCGCAGTCGACGAGGTCGATCCCGCGCGCGAACGGGATCCCGTCGCTGCGGTGAGCGAGGGTCACCAGCTCGCTGCCGAGCTGGCCGAGCGCACCCGTGACGAGCAGGGCAAGGCTCACGCCAGCGCGGCCTTCTCCGTGAGCGGCCGCCACCAGGCCTCGTGGTCGCGGTACCACTGCACCGTCTCGGCCAGCCCCTGCTCGAAGTCCTTGGCCGGGGTGTAGCCGAGAGCCTCGGTCTTGTCGCCGTTGATGGAGTAGCGGCGGTCATGGCCCTTGCGATCCTCGACGTAATCGACGAAGGAGTCGTCCCGCCCGGTCGCGACCAACAGCTTGTCGGTGAGCTCGCGGTTGGTCAGCTCGGTGCCGCCACCGATGTTGTAGTACTCCGCCGGCAGGCCTTTCTCCAGCACGATCGCGATGCCCCGACAGTGGTCGTCGACGTGCAACCAGTCACGGACGTTGAGGCCGTCGCCGTAGAGCGGCACCTTCCTGCCGTCGAGCAGGTTGGTCACGAACAGCGGAATGACCTTCTCCGGGAAGTGATACGGCCCGTAGTTATTGGTGCAGCGGGTGACGGAGATGTTCAGCTTGTGGGTCACGGCATAGGCGCGGGCCAGCAGGTCGCCACCGGCCTTTGCCGCGCTGTACGGCGAGTTGGGGTCGAGCCGGTCGGTCTCGACGAAGCTGCCCTCGTCGATCGAGCCGTAGACCTCGTCGGTGCTGACGTGCAGCACCCGCGGCACACCGGTCCGCAGCGCCGCGTCGAACACCGCCTGCGCGCCGAGGACATTGGTAACGACGAAATCGGCCGCACCGTCGATCGAGCGGTCGACGTGACTCTCGGCGGCGAAGTTGACGACCGCGTCGTGCCCCGGCAGCACCTCTGTGAGCAGCGCCGCGTCGCAGATGTCACCGTGCACGAACCGATAGCGCGGTGAGTCCGACACCGGCGCCAGATTGGCCAGATTGCCGGCGTAGGTCAGCTTGTCGTAGACGGTGACGTCGGCCCCGGCGTACGCGGGGTAGGCGTCGGTGAGCAGTTGGCGGACGAAGTGCGAGCCGATGAAGCCGGCACCGCCGGTGACGAGGAGACGCATGGTCTCCAGTCTCCCAGACCGTGGCGCGGCCTCGTCGCGGCGCAGGTTGGGGTCAAGAGGCCCGTAGGCCCAACGTCGCCGAGCTCCCGGCCACGAGGTCGCTGTCGGCCGGCGTGAGGATCCGCAGGGTCGAGCTACCCCCCGGCGCACGGAACGTGAATCGGTAGCCGCTCGCCGCGGTCAATCGGAGGGTCGACACCGTTCGCCAGGTCCCCGACACCAGGCGCTGCAGCGAGACGGTCTGCCCGGCGTGCCGTGGCGCGACCGTCCCGGCCACGGTGACGGTCGCGCCGGCACGGACCTTGCACGCGCTGAGCACCGCCGCAACCTTTGGGGCTGACGTTCGTGAGTCACGGCCCCCGCGGTCCATAGACGGCACTCGGCACCCTTCACCGGTCATCGGTGAAAACGACCGGTGAGAGCACGAACTGCACGGATCCGTTGGCGGTCGCCCTGGTCTGCCACGCCGTCGTCCCGTGGGGACGGGACTGCAGCCGCACGGCGGCCCCCGGGACACCGGTCGACGGCCAGCCGACATCGGCCGGTCGCGACGCGCCGGCATCAACAGCTAGGCGATCGAGACCTTGCTGTGGTCGCCGAGCATCAACCGATGCGCGCGGGGCTGCGCGCTGGACGGCGAGACCTCGACCTCTTTGCCGATCAGGCTGTCCTCGATCCGGCCGACCCCCCGGATCGTCGACTGCTCCAGCACGATCGAATGCTCGATCTCGGTGTCTTCCAGGGTGCAGCCGAAGTAGATCGAGGTGAACGGCCCGACATAGGTGTCGCGGATCACGGTGTCTCGGCCGATGATCGCCGGGCCGCGGACGGTCGATCGCTCGATCACCGCGCCCTGCTCGACGACGACCCGGCCGATCAGCTGCGAGGCCTCGTCGACGGTGCCCCGCATCGACGGCTCGATGCTCTCGAGGACCTTGCGGTTGCACTCGAGCATGTCCTCGAGCCGGCCGGTGTCCTTCCAATAGCCGGTGACCAGGTGCGGCCGTACATCGCGGCCTTCGTCGATGAGCCACTGCAACGCATCGGTGATCTCCAGCTCGCCCCGGGCAGACGGCTTGATCGCGGCCACGGCCTCATGGATGCCCTTGCGGAACATGTAGACCCCGACCAGCGCGAGGTCGCTCCTGGGCTCCGCCGGCTTCTCGACCAGGGTCGAGACGCGGCCGTCGGCACCGAGCTCGGCCACCCCGAACTGCGAGGGGTTGTCGACCTTGGTCAGCAGGATCTGCGCGTCGTAGGTGCCGTCACGAAACCCGCGCACCAGCTCGGTGATGCCGCCGATGATGAAGTTGTCCCCGAGATACATCACGAAGTCGTCGTCGCCGAGAAAGTCGCGGGCGATCAGCACGCAGTGCGCGAGGCCGAGCGGGGCGGTCTGGCGGATGTAGGTGACCTTGATCCCGAGCTCGCTACCGTCGCCGCACGCCGCCTCGATCTCCGCGTGGGTGTCACCGACGATGATGCCGACGTCGGTGACACCGGCGTCGCGGATCGCCTCGAGGCCGTAGAACAGGACCGGCTTGTTGGCCACCGGGACCAGCTGTTTGGCCGAGGTGTGGGTGATCGGGCGCAGGCGGGTGCCGGCGCCTCCGGACAACACGAGGGCCTTCATGCGCTCCGAGGCTACCGGCGCGCGCGCAGCCACCGGCCGGGGACGCCGCCGCCGTACGCTGGACAGGGAACCCCGCATGACTGGCGCTCGTCCTCGGGGGTACGCCCACCCGTGACCTCGAGGAGCCCCTGTTGACCCCGCCAGACGAGCCGAACGGCGACCTGACGCCGCCCGACGGCCCGCGCCTGCCGCCCGAGTTCGATCCGCGGCGCCGGCCGAGCGACGGCGCCCCAAAGATCAGCCGAGGCAGCAAGGCAGTTGCCCCACCGGTGGCACCTGCCGGTCGCGGCCGGGGTCGGCGGCTGGCCCGGGTGCTGTCCTGGGTCGCGGTCACGCTCGCGGCAACCATCGTGGGGGTGGCGGTCCTCGGCTACGTCGCGGTCAACCATTACAACGGCAACATCAGCCGGATCGCCGGTGCGATCAGGCTGCCCGGTAAGGCCGCCCCGGCCAAGGCTCCCCGCAACGCCAGCAACTACCTGCTTGTCGGCTCGGACAGCCGGGCCGGACTGAAGGCAGGTCAGGGGACGCAGGGCACCGGCGCAAACTTCGTCGTCGGGCAACGCTCGGACACGGTGATCCTGGCCCACTTCTTCGGCAACAGCGACAAAGCCCAGCTCGTCAGCTTTCCCCGCGACTCCTACGTCCAGATTCCCGCCTACACCGATCCCAAGACCGGCCAGGTGCATGCCGCGCGGCATGACAAGCTCAACAGCGCCTTCGCCGAAGGTGGCGCCAAGTTGCTCGTCGCGACGATCGAGCAGCTGACCGACATCCGGGTCGATCACTTCCTGCAGATCGACTTCAACGGCTTCAAAGGCATGGTCAACAAGCTCGGCGGGGTCGATGTCTGCCTGCGGCACGACGCTTTCGAGCACGACTCCGGCATCGCGCTGACCGCGGGCAACCACCACATCGACGGCGACCAGGCCCTGTCGTTTGTCCGACAGCGCAAGAAGCTGCCCAATGGCGACATCGACCGGATCTCCCGGCAGCAGTTCTTCATCGGCTCCGTCGTGCGCAAGGTGTTGTCGGCCGGCACGCTGCTCAACCCGTTCAAGATCAGCGGGTTCCTGGACATCGCCACCTCCTCGCTGACCGGTGACCAGCAACTCTCGGTGGGCAATCTCAAGGACCTCGCGTTGCGGCTCCGGGGCTTCAGCGCCGGTGGGGTGATCTTCACCACCGTCCCGATCGCCGACATCGGCGGGGTCCGGTTCGGTGCCTCGGTGGTGCTGCTCGACGAGGCCAAGGACGCCGAGCTGTTCGACGCGCTCCGGCGGGACCAGGCGCCGGACGCGCCGCCGGCCAAGAAGCCGGCCACCGCGAGGTCGACGCTGACCGTGAAGCCGGGGGCCGTGCGGGTCCGGGTCTTCAACGGCGCGGGCCTCGCCGGCCTCGGCCGCAAGGCCGCCACCGACCTGACCGGCGTCGGCTTCACCATCGTCGGCGTGCCGGGCAACCGGGGATCCGGCGCCACCCAGACGATCATCGCCTACGGTCCGGACAAGGCCGATTCGGCCCGTACCCTCGCGGCTGCCCTGCCCGATTCGGTGCTGCAGGAGGACCCCTCGCTCGACCGGACCCTCGAGGTCGTCATCGGCTCGGGGTACACCGGCGCGAAGACGGTCACGGTGACCGGCACCC
>JAYTOZ010000035.1:0-2265 GCA_043747515.1 Frankiales bacterium
TACACGACGGCGATGATGCTGCGTGAGCTGCTGCCGGCGCGCCGCGGGTGGGATGTGAAGATCGTCGCCACCGATGTAAGCGAGCGGGCGCTCGAGGCGGCCCGCGCGGCCCGCTACGGGCCACGCGCGGTCCAGATGGCCTCCCCGGAGGACCTTGCGCGCTTTTTCCTACCGCTGGCCGGCGGGCAGTATGAGGTCCGCCCCGAGGTGCGCGAGCTCGTGGAGTTTCGGCACCACAACCTGGTGACCGAGCCGCCGCCGTTCGCCGCCGGGGAGCGGATCGATCTGGTCCTGTGCCGCAACGTGACCATCTACTTCGCCCGGGAGACCACCCGCGCGCTGATGACCCGGCTGCACGCCACCCTGCGCGACGGCGGGTATCTGTTCCTCGGCCACTCCGAGACGCTCTGGCGGGTCAGTGACGACTTCCGCCTGGTGTCCCTGGGTTCGGGCGACTCCGCCGCCTTCGTCTACCGCCGGCGGGACCCCGGCAGCGAACGTCGGGCGGTGCTGCCGGACCGGCGGACCGCCGAGCAGGGTCCCCGCCCACCGCAGACCGAACGCCGGCTCGGCCCGCGGCGGAGCCGGTCCAGCACGCCCACCGCGGTCGTCCCCGGTCTCGGCGACGTCCGCACGCTGCTCGCCGAGGGTCGGTACGCCGAGGCAGCCAAGCTCGCCACGGTCGTCGCCGCCGATGACGCCGACCAGGCCGAGGCTTTCTACCTGCGGGGTCTGGCACTGGTGAGCTGCGGCCGTGACGAGGAGGCGGTCGTGGACCTGCGCAAGGCCGTGTACCTGTCTCCTCGGGCCGGGCTCGGGCACTTCGTCCTCGCCGGCGTGCTCGACCGGCTCGGCGACCGCGGTGCGGCGGCCCGGGAGTATGCCGCGGCGGCCAAGACACTCGGCAGCCAGCCAGGTGATGCCACCGCCGAGGAGCTCGGCGGACGGTCGGTCGGTGAGCTGGCGGCGTTGTGCCGGAGTCTCACCCAGCCGATGGGGGCAGCTGGATGAGCGCCGGTCTGGTGACGTTCGCACTCGGGGCGCGCGAGTACGCCACCCCGCTGGCCGCGGTCCGCGAGGTCGTCCGGCTCGAAGGGCTCACCGACCTGCCGGGCATGACCCCGCCGCTTGCGGGCGTGCTGGACCTGCGGGGGACGGCGCTGCCGGTGCTCGACCTGCGCCCGAAGCCGGGTGTCCGCGGCGACGTCATGGTGCTGGAGCGGGGTGACGCCTGCGGTGACGCCAGCTCCGTCGGGGTAGCCGTTGACAAGGTCCGCGCGGTGGTTGCAGCGTCTGAGCTCCCCCCCGCCGGCGGGTCGGGCGCCGACGAGGGCGTGCTGCCGGCGTACGTCATGGATGTCCTGCGCGGCAGGTCCGGTCCGGTGTTCCTGGTCGATCTGCAGCGGATGGTCGACAGCGTCCGAGGGGTCCTGGCATGAGCGAATCGGCACTGCGACGCGGCTCGGACGTCCTGGCCGTGCTGGCCGTGGTGGCGTTCGTTCTTGCAGTTGTGCTCGGGCAGCCGGTCCTTGCAGCCGTCGGGCTCGCTCTGCTGCTCGCGGCGGTCCAGACCACCCGGGTGGTGCGTCGCCGCCGCAAAGCTCGCCGGCCGCAGCGGCCGCCCGGTCGCGGGTCGGGGCAGCCTCAGACGTAGCGGTCGAGGATCGAGCTCTCGGCCAGCCGGGACAAGCCCTCCCGCACACTGCGGGCGCGGGTCTCACCGACACCCTCCACCGCCTGCAGGTCGTCGATGCTGGCGGCCAGCAGCTTCTGCAACCCGCCGAAGTGCTCGATGAGACGGTCGACCACGAGCCCTGGCAAGCGCGGGACCTTGGCCAGCAGCCGGAACCCGCGTGGGCTCACGGCTGCCTCGAGGGCGTCGGCGCCGGCGGTGAAGCCGACCGCCTTGGCGATCGCGGTGAGGTCCAGCAGGTCGGTCGGGGACAGACCGTCGAGCTCGGCCAGGGCATCCTCGACGGTGCGGCTCCTGCGACCGCTGCCGTTGCCGAGGTAGTCGCGAACGATCAGCTCTCGCTCGCCTTCGACGCCGGCCATCAGCTCGTCGAGTTGCAGGATCAGCAGCCGGCCGTCGGTGCCCAACTCGACCACGTAGCCCTCGATCTCCTGGGCGATCCGTCGCACCATCTCCAGGCGCTGGCTGACGGCCATGGCGTCGCGCACGGTGACCAGGTCCTCGATCTCGAGGGCTGACAGGGTCCCGGCAACCTCGTCCAGGCGGAGCTTGTAGCGCTCGAGCGTCGCCAG
>JAYTOZ010000036.1:0-2103 GCA_043747515.1 Frankiales bacterium
GCGCTGGGCCGCATGAACGGCCGGACCGCGGGTCAGGCCCTCCCACTGCAGCAACCGTCCCAGCGCCGGGTGCGCCGCGTGGTAGTCGAACGTCGCACCCGCGAACTCCCCGATGTCCTCGAGCCCCACCCCGGACAGCTCCACCGCCGAAGCCAGCCGCTCGAGCTCGTCGGTCAGCACAACCGCCCACAGTGCGTCCTTGTCGCCGTAGTAGCTGTACAACCGCTCCTTATTGAGGCCCGCGCGGGCCGCGATACGCGTCATGGTCGTCCCAGCCAGCCCTCGCTCGGCGAACTCCGCCGTCGCGGCTTCCTTCAACCGCCGACGGGTGCCCTCGGTGTCCCACGCCATGACCCAACCGTAGACCAACTCCAACGCCTGCGTTGTAGTTGGTCCGGACACGGCGTAGCGTCGTTATCTCCAACACTCGCGTTGGAAAACAAGGGAGGTAGTCATGGACGACAGCAACGAGCAGGTCCTCGCCGCAGCGCCCGAGCCGGCAGACGACGGGACTCGACCGATGATCGCCGTGGTCACCGGCGCGAACAGCGGGATCGGCAACCAGATCGCCCGGCAGTTGATTGCCAAGGGACTGACCGTCCATGTCGGGTCGAGGGACCCCGCACGGGGCCAGGCAGCCGTTGACGAGCTCGGCCCCGGCGCGCACCTGCTGGTGCTCGACGTGACCGACGAGCAGTCCGTGGCCCGGGCCGCCAACCAGGTTCCCCGGCTGGACGTCTTGGTCAACAACGCCGGGATCAGCGACACCGGTCAGCCGCCCAGCCAGAGCGACATGGCCACGGTGCGGCAGGTCTACGAGACGAACGTGTTCGGGGTCCTGTCAGTGACGAACGCGTTCCTGCCGGCGCTGCGCCGCTCCGCGCACCCCCGGATCGTCAACATCTCCAGCGGCACCGGCTCGCTGGGTTGGAGCACCGGACCGAACCCGCACTTCGACCACGACACCCACGGTGCGTTCGCGGCCTACCGCTCCTCCAAGGCTGCGCTCAACGCGCTGACCATCTTCTACGCCCAAGAACTCGCTGCCCAAGGCTCCATGAAGGTCAACGCCCTCGCACCCGGACTGCGGGCTACACACCTCAACAGTCGCGCGGCCGAGCACGGTGGGGACCCGGCAGTAGCAGCCACCGAAGCCGTGCGACTCGCGTTGCTCGACGACGACGGGCCCACCGGTGCTTTCTTCTCCTACGACAGCAGCATCGCTACCTGGTGAACCAGCACGCATCCGCATTAGCCCTGGAGCGAGCGCCGGGGCCAAGTGCATAGCTATGCAGCCGCGCTCCATCATCATCGGCCCGTTGGCCGCTACAGGAACAGCGAAGAACGACAGCTACGCGAACGAGGTGGACTGCGAAGAGCGCCTGCTCTTGCTCACGGGTGGGCTTTGCTCGGCCAGCGATAGGAGGTCATTACCCGTCGTCACAAACCTCCGTTTCTGCCGCGATCAGGTTGGTCGAGCACCGCAATGTCCCCGCCGTCGTGCGTGCACCCGATCCGGCCTTCGCAGTCCCACGGTTGGCCTACCTCTATGACGTACTGGATGGCGACCGAAGTGACCTGGTCGTGTACGAGGCCGTCGCGCGCGAGGTCGGTGCAGAGTGCTGGACATTGGCTGCGGTACCTGTGGCCGGTCAGTACGAGCGGCGTCCATGGCTGGTCCAAGGCCGCTCGTAGAGCCACTGCGTCCGCCGTCGTGCCCAGCCCGTCGCGGCCACGGCCAGCGGCGTCGCCGGTCCACCTGAGTCATCGGCCGCCGTCAGCCTGCCGTTGGCGAATGCCTCCTTGGCGCGACTGGCTGGTGCTGCTCCTGCGCGACGACGGTGGCAAGGGTGGCGTCGCACGGGCGGTCCGGCCAGGTCGAGGCCCTGCCCGCCGCGACCTGGCCGGACCCGGCGGTGCCGGCCGCGGCAGCTGCACCTCGACCCCACGGTGCCCGATCTGGCCGCCCTGGCGTGCACGACCGGAGGAGAGTTATTTCGTAGTGAGCCCGAACCCGTAGGGGTAGAGCGGGTCGTAATTCGCGTCGCCGATGTTGATCGGCTCCTGTGCGAGCGTGCGCGGCCAGGTCACGGGGAGCTTGCC
>JAYTOZ010000037.1:0-2757 GCA_043747515.1 Frankiales bacterium
GGCTACCTCCTGACCAACAGCCCGCACTCGGCGACCATCCACAAGGGCACCATCATCCGCCTGCGCGCGCACCTGACCCGCCAGGGCCAGAACTGCTCCGCGGCCCACCTCGCGGTCTACACCCGCACCGCCATCCAGACCCGCTACGCCCAGAGCAACCGGGGCATCACCAACCGTCTCGGCCTGAGCTCGGTGCCGGTGAAGTACCTCCGCACCGTCCGTTATTTCTTCGAGTACGACTTCGACGCCCACACGATCGGTGCCCGCAGCTTCGGCTCGGTCGTCTTCGTCCGGTAGTTCCCGCTCATCCGTCGAGCCCCCTCCCATCGGGAGGGGGCTCGACGCGTCTGCCTAGGGTGGTGTGATGTCCAGAGCCCGCAAGCTGACCCTCGGCGTGACCGGCATCATCGTCCTGCTGGTCGCCGCGCTCGCCTGGGTGGGGGTACGGGCGCTGTCGGCGAAGCACCACCTCGACGCCGCCCGGGTCTCGCTCGAAGCCGCACGCACCTCCCTGCTCGACCGCAAACTGGACCCCGCCTCGACGGCCATCTCCGATGCCGGCCGGGAAACCGCTGCGGCCCGCAACCTGACCGGTGACCCGGTGTGGTTCGTCCTGGCTCACATCCCCTACCTCGGCGACAACCTGGCGGTGGCGCGGGGCATCGCCGTCGGCGCCGACGACATCGCCCGGAGGGTCCTCCCGCCCGCGCTGAAGGCCGCCCGCGACCTCGACCCGAAATTGCTCAGGAAGCCCGACGGTTCGGTGGACCTCGCCCTGCTGCAGCGGGTCGCGCCGCCGCTCCGGGCGGCGGACACGGTGCAGGACCGGGTCGACCGGGCGGTGCACAACCTGCCCACCGGCCTGCTCGTCGGCCCGGTCGTCAGGGCGCAGGCCAGCTTCGCCGACTCGGTGGACAAGCTCACCCACGCCGTCGACGGCGCCGCGGGCGCGGTCGAGGTCGCCCCGGCGCTGCTCGGCGGCGACAAGCCGCGCCGTTACTTCGCCCTGGTGCAGCAGACCTCGGAGAGCCGCGGCACCGGCGGTCTGCCAGGTGGGTTTGCCATCCTCGAGGCCTCCAAGGGCCACATCTCGGTCACCCGGCAGGGCAGCAACGCCGATCTGTACCGGGGCAGCGTCGAACCGCCGCCCGGGGTGCCGCTGGACTACATCACCCGCTACGGGATCCTGGGCGCCTTCGAGGACTACCGCAACGTCAACGTCGGCCCCGACCTGCCGGTCGTCGCCCGCGTCGTGGCGGCCCGCTGGAAGGCGCAGGGCGGCGCACCGGTCGACGGCGTCATCACCCTGGACGCCACCGCGCTGGCCGACATCCTGCGCGGGTCGGGCCCGGTCGACCTTGGTGGCGGGCAGCTGCTGCCACCGGTCCAGCTCGAGGAATACCTCGCGGTCGGCCAGTACGCCGCCTTCGCCGACCAGAGCAAGCGCAAGGACGCGCTCGGTGGCGTCGCGGCCGCGGCGGCCTCGCGGCTGACCGGCGCGGGTGGCAACAGCGAGCAGCTGCTGCGCGGTCTGGTGTCGGCGCTGACCACCGGTCATCTGCACATGGCCAGCGACGACCCGGCGTTGCACCCGGTCCTGGCCCGCACCGGCGTCGACGACGCGCTCCCCGCCGGTCGGGCTCCGGTGGCCTACCCCGTCGTCTTCAATGCGACCGGCGGCAAGCTCGACCACTTCCTGGACCGCTCGATCCGCTACGAGGCCGGGGCGTGCTCAGGCAACCGGCGCCGCAGCACGATCACGGTCACGCTGACCTCCACGCCGCCACCTCTGGCCAAGCTCCCGTCGTACGTCACGATCCGGCAGGTCGACGGGGTCCAGACCCAGTCGATCGACAACCAGGTCGGGCTGTCGGTCTACGCCACGCGGGGGGCCCGGCTGGTCAGCGCGATGCTGGACGGCAAGGCGCTGCCGACCAACTTCTCGCAGCCAGACGCGGTGCTGCAGCCCGGTTACGAAGCCGGGTTGCCGGTCTGGCTGACGTTCGTCGAGCTGCCGGCCGGCAAGGCCCGGACGCTCGTGCTGCACCTGGACGAGCCGACCTCGCACGGTCGCGCGCGGGTGCCGGCGCAGGCGCTCTCGCGGCCAATGACGACCAGCATTGACGTTCCGACGTGCAGGTAGCGTCAAGGGCATAGGCTTGCGGGGCGAATGACCCGTCAGGTCCACCGTTGCGACAGTGACGAACCCGCCAGAGCACTTGGGAGATCCATGCGTGTGCGCCACCTGCTCGCCGCCTTCGCGGTCGGGCTCCTGGCCCTGATGGCGCTGCCGGGCACGGCGGCAGCAGACTCCTACCCGCCGACCGGGATTCGGGTCGTGGCCGGCGTCGTGACCCCGGCGCGCGTCGTCGACGGGGGCTCGGTCACCTTCAGCGGCGGTGGGTTCGCGCCCGGAGCGCTCGTCCGGCTGTCGATCGACGGCGTCTCGCGGGGCACGCTGCAGGCGAGCCCCAGCGGGGCGTTCGTGACGCGCTTCGTGCTGCGCGGGGTCGGCCCCAAGGTGTTGGCCGCCTCAGGACTGCAGTCTGACGGCCGGTTGCAGGTGGTGAGCGCGACCGCGACGGTCGTCTCAGCCGTCGTCACGGCCGCTGTCACGACCGGAGGTGGCTTGCCGTTCACCGGGGCGGCCCACATCGTCGCCGCACTGCTCGGCGGCCTCCTGCTGGTCGTGCTCGGCGCGGCCACGCTGATGGTGGCCCGCACCCGGCGGGCCCGTCCGCTCGCCTGACGCCTGCG
>JAYTOZ010000038.1:0-10932 GCA_043747515.1 Frankiales bacterium
GCCAGCTCCGCGACGGTCGGCGAGCGGCCGTTCTTCTGCGACAGCTCGCTGGTGGCCTTGGTCAGGCTGAGCTTGAGCTCCTGCAGGCGGCGGGGGACCCGAATCGCCCAGCCCTTGTCCCGGAAGTGCCGCTTGATCTCACCGACGATGGTCGGGGTCGCGTACGTCGAGAACTCGACGGCCCGCTCGAGGTCGAAGCGGTCGACGCTCTTGATCAGGCCGATCGTCGCGACCTGGACGAGGTCGTCCAGGGGCTCACCCCGGTTTCTGAAGCGGCGGGCGAGATACTCGACGAGCGGCAGATGGATCTCGACCAGCTCGTCGCGCAACCGCGCCCGGCGCACGTCGTCAGGGCCCATGGCGGCCAGCTCGGTGAACATCGCCCGGGCCCGGGCCCGGTCGGCGGCGATCCGCTCACTGCGTGCCGTCGGCTCGGCGACGCCGGTCGCGACCTCGGCGGTGGCGGCAGCGATGTCGGCCTCGACCGGTTCGGTGGACTGCTCGGTCACGGGGCTGGCGTTTCGGGGCCACCGGGACCGAGCTCGGTCGCACCGCGCTGCTTGCGCAGGGAGATGGTGACGCGCCGGTCGGCGTCGACGGCGCTGTCGACCTCACCGGCCAGTGCGGTGAGCACCGTCCAGGCGAAGGTGTCTCGGGAAGGCTGCGCACCGTCGAGGGTGAGCACGCTGACGGCCACCGCGATCACGTCGTCAGACAGCTCGAAGGAGCACTCGAGGTCAGCGCCGGCGACGGCCTGGGACAGCAGCATGGCGCAGGCCTCGTCGACAGCGATGCGCAGGTCCTCGATGTCGTCGATGGTGAAGTCCAGGCGCGACGCAAGGCTCGCAGTGGCGGTCCGCAGGACCGACAGGTAGGCGGCAACGGCCGGCAGGCGCAGCGTGACCACGTCACGACCAGCGGCCGCCGACGCGGCCGGCTGGCGACTGGTGTGCTCCGTCATGCGCTCCCCCTGGGTCAGGTGTGACGCTGCAGCCTACGGCCACGCCCACCCGGGCCGGTCGGCAGTTCGATGGTCGCGAGCAGGCCCGCGGCCGGGCCGGCGGCGCGTGGCCGCGCCATCTGCCGTGGGACGCGCCGGGCCGGGATCGCACCGACGGGGTGGACGTGGCCGGTGAGCAGCAGCCGGCCGAACGCTTCGGTCTCGAGCGGCCGGTCGAACAGGTGGCCTTGGGTGTATTGCCAGCCCCGATCGCGCAGCAGCAGGAGCTGGTCGAGGGTCTCCACCCGCCCCTGCCTCAGCGGGTCCGTCGTGCAGGCAGCACGATGAGGGCCCCGAGACCTGGAGGACACCGTGGAACCCGACGAGCTGCAGGCCCGTGCCCGTGGCCTGCTGACCGACTCGGCGTACGACTACTACGCGGGTGGGTCCGACGACGAGGTCACCCTGGCCGAGAGTCGACAGGCTTGGTCCCGGCTGCGGTTGCGTCCGCACGTCCTGCGCGACGTCGCCGCGGTGTCGACGGCGACCACGGTGCTGGGCCGGCCAGTCGCGCTGCCGGTACTGATCGCGCCGATGGCCTACCAGCGGATGGCGCACGACGACGGTGAGCGGGCGACCGCGAGGGCTGCGGTTCGGTCAGGTACCGCGATGGTGGTGTCGACCCTCGCCACGGTCGCGCTCGAGCAGGTCGCCGAGTCGCTCCACGACCCGGCCGACGGGTGGTTTCAGCTCTACGTCCACCGCGACCGGGGCTGGACCGCGGAGCTCGTCCGCCGGGCCGTGGCGGCCGGCTACTCAGCGATCGTGCTGACGGTCGACCTGCCCGTACTGGGGCTGCGTCGGCGCGATGAACGCAACAACTTCACGTTGCCCCAGGGGATGGCGATGGCCAACGTCGGCGCCCCCGTACCGGCAGGCTCGGGTTCGGGGCTGGGCTCCTACGCCAGCGCCGAGCTCGACCCGTCACTCACCCCTGCCGACATCGGCTGGCTGCGCGAGGTGTCCGGGCTCCCAGTCGTCGTCAAAGGCGTGCTCCGGGGGGACGACGCGATCTCCTGCGTGCAGTCGGGCGCGTCTGCGGTCGCCGTCTCGACGCACGGCGGACGGCAGCTCGACACGGTGCTCGCCACCGCCGATGCGCTGCCCGAGGTGGTCGACGCGGTCGCCGGCACCGCCGAGGTCTACGTGGACGGTGGGGTCCGGCTCGGCACCGACGTCCTCAAGGCAGTCGCGCTCGGGGCCCGCGCGGTCCTGCTCGGCCGGCCGGTGCTGTGGGGGCTGGCGGTCGACGGCGAGCAGGGCGTCGTCGATGTGCTCGAGCGGCTGCGTGCCGAGCTCGCCCGGGCGATGGCCCTGTGCGGCGCCGCGAGCCTGGCCGACCTGGACCGGGATCTGCTCGCCGCGCCCGCTCGCTGATCGTGGCCGTCAACCGCCGGCGGCGAGCGTGACCAGGGCGTCGCCGTCGACCCGCCAGACGGTCCAGTCGTCCTGCGGCAGTGCGCCCAGCGAGCGGTAGAACCCTTGTGCCGGAGTGTTCCAGTCGAGCACCCACCACTCGAAGCGGGTCCACCCTCGGGCTGTGCAGATGCCGGCGAGCTCGATCAGCAGCTCCCTGCCGAGTCCGCTCCCGCGGGCCGCGGGCCGCACGAACAGGTCCTCGAGCCACAGCCCGCCCCGCCCGGTCCAGGTCGAGAACGTTGGGAACCACAGGGCGAAGCCGACCACCGCACCACCGACCAGGGCGACGTGGCACCTGGCCGCCGGCTCGGCCCCGAACAACGCGGCGTGCAGCATCGCCTCGGTCGCCTCGACCGCATTGGGTTCCCGCTCGTAGACGGCGAGCTCGCGGATGAGCTGCAGGATGACCGGCACGTCGTACACCGCGGCAGGCCTCACGCGTTCCACGACAGCACCACCCGTTGCTCGTGTTCGTGGCCGAGCACCGACAGGTGGGCCGGCGCGAGGACGAGCAGGCGGCCGTCGCGGGGCGGCAGGCCGAGCCAACTGGCGGTGAGGATCCGCAGCAGGTGGCCGTGCGCCACCAGACAGACGTCACCGCGATCAAGGGGGAGCCTGGCGAGCACCGCGGCTGCGCGCCGGCCGACGTCCTGGACCGTCTCGCCGAGCGGCGGGTCGTCCCAGACATTCCACGGGCTACCGGTGGACAGCTCGGCCGTGGTGAGCCCCTCGGCCGGTCCGTAGTCCCACTCCTGCAGGTCGGCCTCGACGCTCGCGTCGAGGCCGGCGAGCGCCGCGGTCCGGGTGGCCCGCTGCAAGGGTGACGTCAGGACCGCCGCCCACGGCCGGGCCAGCCGGAGGCGCAATGCGGCCGCCTGCTGCTCCCCCCGCGCGGTCAGCACGATGTCGGTTCGGCCGGTGTGCCGGCCGGTCCGCGACCATTGGGTCTCGCCGTGCCGCACGAGCCACAACTCACCCATGCCGCACCTCGAACCGGTCCGTACCTAGGCCTTCTTGGTCGCCCAGAAGATCTCGGCGATCTCGTCGACCTGGGTGATGAGCAGGTCGGCGTGCGCCGGATTGAACTCCTGCTTGGCCTTGCTGGCGGTGCTGCAGGCTGCCTTGATCTTGCCGGTGAGGCCCGGGTGCGCTTCCTCATGCACCGGCTTGAAGTAGTCAGTCCACAAGATGAGCAGCTCGTCCTTGGCCTTCTGCGCATGCTCCTCCTTGACAAGGATCATCCGGGTCCTGGAGTTGAGCGCCTTGTCGTCGTCGCCGGCGACCGCGGCGTACTTGTCATACATCGCCTTGACGGTCTTGGCGGCGACCTGGGCGGCGGTCGGGTCGTAGATGCCGCACGGCACGTCGCAGTGGGCCGAGACGATGGTGGCGGGGGTCAGGAAGCGGGGCAGCCGCATGATGGGTCTCCTTTTGTCGTGTTCGTCGACCTTAGTCCGGGAGGGGGAGCGCGTGCGCCTCGGGACCGTGCTCGTCACTGGCCCCTCGATGCTGCCCGTGCTCCACCAGGGCGACTGCCTCGTCGTACGCCGGGGCGGCGGCGTGCGGCCCGGGGACGTCGTCGTCGCTCGGTTTCGGGAGCGGCCCTCGCTGCTCGTGGTGAAACGCGCGGTGCGCCCCCTCGACGGGGGCTGGGAGCTGACGTCGGACAATCCGGCGGTGCGGGGGCACGGTTTGACCAGCGGCGTTGGGGATGTCGTGGCGGTGGTGCTGCTCCGCTATTGGCCGCTCCCGGTGCGTAGGCCGTCGTAGAACTTTTGGCAGGCGACGAAGCCTGGCAGCAGGCCGGATTGCCTCGCCTGGTCGAGGGATGGGGCGGCGGCGTCCTTCTCGGACAGCAGCGGCTCGACGTCGACGGGCCAGGGCAGGCCCAGTGCCGGGTCGAGCGGGTGGATGCCGTGCTCACCGGAGGGGTTGTAGGGCTCGGACACCAGATAGGTCACGGTCGCGTCGTCGGTGAGGGCGAGGAAGGCGTGCCCGAGCCCTTCGGACAGGTAGACGCCACGACGGTCGACGTCGTCCAGGCGCACCTTGTCGCTGACGCCGAAGGTCGGGGAGCCGACCCGCAGATCGACCACGACGTCGAGGACCGCGCCGCGGGTGCAGTAGACGTACTTCGCCTGCCCCGGCGGCACATCGGCGAAGTGGACGCCCCGTAGGGTGCCCCGCTGGCTCACCGAATGGTTGGCCTGCCGGATCACGAAACGATGGCCGAGGACCTGCTCGAGCACCGGCGCCTTGAACCACTCGAGAAAGACGCCCCGGGGGTCCGGCCACTGTTTGGGCGTGAAGGCCCAGGCCCCTGGGACAGCCAGTTGTTCGGCCTGCACCTAGAGGACCTTTCCGAGAAAGGAGCGGGTGCGCTCGTGCTGCGGAGCGGTGATGACCTGCTCGGGCAGGCCCGACTCGACGACGACCCCCTCGTCCATGAACACCACCGTGTCGCCGACCTCGCGGGCGAAACCCATCTCGTGCGTCACGACGATCATGGTCATGCCGTCGCGGGCCAGGCCACGCATCACGTCGAGTACCTCCCCGACGAGCTCGGGGTCCAGTGCGCTCGTCGGCTCGTCGAACAGCATCAGCTTCGGTTTCATGGCCAACGCCCGGGCGATCGCGACGCGTTGCTGCTGGCCGCCGGAGAGCTGCGCCGGATAGGCGTCCAACTTGTCTGAGAGACCGACCCGATCCAGCAAGGCCCGGGCCTGCTCGATGGCCTGGTCCTTCCCGGTCCTCCTGACCCGGATCGGCGCCTCGATGATGTTGCCCAACGCCGTCATGTGCGGGAACAGGTTGAAGCGCTGGAAGACCATGCCGATCTCGGCCCGCTTGCTGGCGGTCTCGCTCTCCTTCAGCTCGTGCAGCCGGTCGCCCTTCTGGCGATAGCCGACCAGCTCTCCGTCGACCGAGAGCCGGCCTCCGTCGAGCTTCTCGAGATGGTTGATGCAGCGCAGGAACGTCGATTTCCCTGAGCCGGACGGGCCGATCAGGCAGCACACCTCGCGCGGCTGGACAACCAGGTCGATCCCCTTGAGCACCTCCAATTTGCCGAAATGCTTGTGCACGCCCTCAGCGAGCACCATCGGTGCGGTCACCGCCGCAGTCCTCCTCTCAGGTTGAGCCTGATCTTCTGCATGGGTGTCAGCGTGACGTTGCGGCTCGCGCCCCGAGAGAAGCGGCGCTCGAGGTAGAACTGGAAGACGCTGAACACGCTCGTCAGCAGTAGGTACCAGGTGGCCGCGGTGAAATACAGCTCCACGATCAGCAGGTTGGTGCTCGAGATCGAGACGGCGGCGAGCAGCAGCTCGGGATATTGAATCGTGTAGGCCAGCGAGCTGGTCTTGAGCATGTTGATGAACTCATTGCCGGTCGGCGGGATGATGACCCGCATCGCCTGCGGCAGGACGATCCGTCGCAGCAGCAGCCCACGGGACATCCCCAGCGCCTGTGCCGCCTCGGTCTGGCCCTCGTCCACCGCGGCGAGCCCGGCCCGGACGATCTCGGCCATGTAGGCGCCCTCGTTGATACCCAACCCGAGCAGCGCCGCGAGGAAGGGCGTCATGACATCGCTGGTCTTGGCCGAGCCGAGGCCCGGTAGGGACAGCGTGGGGAAAACCAGCGCCAGGTTGTACCAGATCAGCAGCTGCAGCAGCACCGGTGTCCCGCGGAAGAACCAGATGTAGGCCCAGGCGGCGCTGCTGGTGACCGGGTTGCGGGACTGCCGCATGACCGCCGCGATAACGCCGAGCACGATGCCCATCGCCTGGGCGAGCACGCTGATCAGCAGGGTGTGCCAGGCGCCGGTGACGACCGTGTCGAAGGTGAAGTATCGGCGGGTGACAGCCCATTTGATGTCGCTGGTGGCGAAGCCGTTCACCAGCAGCACCAGCAGCGCGAGGACGATCACGCCACTGACGTACCGGCCCCAGTGGCGGACCTCGACCGCGACCAGGTGCTCCGGCGCGGGGCCGGTCGCCGTGGTGGTCACGAGCCGCCGTTGACCGTCGCCGTCGTCACCGCACCCTGGGTGACCTTCCACTTCTCGAGGATCTTCGTGTATTCGCCGTTGGTGATGAGTGCCTGCACCGCTTTCTGCAGCGCGTCCCGTATCTGGGTGTCCTCCTTGCGGACCCCGATGCCGTACGGGCCGGCCGCGATCTGCTCGCCGACCACCTCGTAGCTGTCCGGTGCCTGCTGCGACGTGTAGGCCGCGACCGGGAAGTCGTTCATGTCGGCAACGGTGCGGCCCTGCTTGAGCTGCAGCAGCGCCTCGGTGTCGCGGTCGAACTTGAGCACCTTGAGCTCTTTACCGGCCTTCGTGCACTTGGCCTGCTGCGCCTTGGCGACGTCGTCCTGGGTGGTGCCGCGCTGGATGGCGATCGTCTTACCGCAGAAATCGTCCAGGGACTTGATCCCCTCAGGGTTGCCTTTCTTGACCAGGATTGACGTGCCGGCGCTGAAATAGTCGACGAAGTCGATCTCGGCCTGGCGCTTCTTGGTGTCACTCATCGAGCTCATGATCAGGTCGATCCGCTTACTCCTGAGCGAGGTGATCAAGCCGTCGAACGTGCCGTTCTCCAGCTTGAGGGTCACGCCGAGTTGTCCGCCGATGGCCTTGGCGAGGTCGGCGTCGATCCCGATGATGGTCTTGCCGTCCTTGTCGTAGAACTCGACCGGCGCGTAGGCGACGTCCGAGCCGACGGCCAGGCTGCCCTTGTCGCGGATTGCCTTCGGCAGCAGCTCGGCGAGCGGCGCGTTGGCGGTCTTGACCTTGCTGACCGAGGGTGACGTGGTGCTCGACCCGCAGCCGGCCAGGGTGAGGGCGAGGACGGCCAGGATTGCGGAGGTGCGAGGAAGTGCGGTCGTTGACTTCAAAGAGGACTCCAGATCAGTGGGTGCCGCCATCGTGCCAGGCAGCAGCTCGATCGGTCAGCACATCGCGCCGCAGGCCCGGTATGGCACGATCACCCGGCCGGGTGATCCCCGTCCAATGCACCGCGCCCTACCCAGCCGCGCCCCCCGTCCCCGTCGTACGACGTCGTGCCGCAGGCCGGCCCGCTCATCTTGGAGGTGCGCGTGAATCCCCGACTGGAGGACCACAGCGTGGTCGACCCGCGTGACGCAGATCCCGCCTTCGCCCTGCATCGTGGCGGCAAGATCGAGGTCGTCTCGAGTGTCCCGCTGGCCACCCGTGAAGACCTCGCGCTGGCCTATACGCCGGGTGTGGCGCGCATCTGCACCGCCATTGCAGCCGACCCAGAGCTGGCCTACGACTACACCTGGAAGGCGCGCGCCGTCGCGGTCGTCACCGACGGCACGGCCGTGCTCGGCCTGGGCGACATCGGGCCGGCCGCCGCGCTGCCGGTGATGGAGGGTAAGGCCCTGTTGTTCAAGCATTTCGGCGGGATCGACGCCGTCCCGATCTGCCTGGACGTCACCGACGTCGACGAGCTCGTCGAGACCGTCGTGCGCCTCGCGCCCGGCTTCGGTGGGATCAACCTCGAAGACATCAGCGCGCCGCGCTGCTTCGAGATCGAGCGGCGCCTGCAGGCCAGGCTCGATATCCCGGTCTTCCACGACGACCAGCACGGCACCGCCATCGTGGTGCTCGCCGCGCTGCGCAACGCCGCGCGGCTCACCGGCCGCAGCCTGGCTGACCTGCGGGTCGTCACCTCGGGTGCCGGGGCGGCCGGGATCGCCGTGTCAAAGATGATCCTCGAGGCGGGCATCGGTGACCTCGCGATCGCCGACAGCAAGGGAGTCGTGCACGCGCGGCGCGACGACCTCAACGAAGAGAAGCGGCGCATTGCGGCCATCAGCAACCGGGGCGGTCTCACCGGGACGTTCCTGGAGGCCCTGGTCGGCGCCGACGTGTTCGTCGGTTTGTCGTCCGGGACGATTCCGGCCGAGGCGGTGGCCACGATGTCCAAGGACTCGATCATCTTTGCGATGGCCAACCCCGACCCCGAGATCCACCCCGACGTGGCGCACGCCTGCGGGGCGCGGGTCGTCGCGACCGGGCGCAGCGACTTCCCGAACCAGATCAATAACGTGCTGGCCTTCCCCGGCGTCTTCCAGGGCGCGATGGGGGTGCGGGCATCGCGCATCACCGAGGGAATGAAGCTGGCTGCGTCCGAGGCGCTCGCCGCCGTCGTCGGGGACGACCTGTCGCCCGAGTGCGTCATCCCGTCGGTGTTCGACCCGCGGGTGGCGCCCGCGGTCGCCGCGGCGGTGGCGGCCGCGGCCCGCAACGAGGGCGTCGCCCGGCGCTGATCGGTGTCCCGTGCGCCGACCCCTTCCGTTGCGACGATCATGGAGTTGTTGCCGTCCCCTGAGCGTGCGGGAGCCGCAGATGCTCCATGATCGGCGGGGGGAACTAGGGTCGGGGCCATGCTCGCAGTCACCTGCACGGCCCAGTCCATGGACGACCCGCTGTCCGGCCTCACGGTCGGCGAGCGTCCTGATCCCGTCGCACCCGACGGGTGGGTGCGCGTCAGCCTCAAAGCCGCCGCCCTCAACCACCACGACCTGTGGTCGCTCAAGGGCGTTGGCCTGTCGGCGGACAAGCTGCCGATGGTGCTCGGCTGCGACGGCGCCGGCGTGCTGGACGACGGCACCGAGGTGGTCGTGCACGCCGTCGTCACGAGCCCGACCTGGACCGGCGACGACACCTTGGACCCGAAGCGGTCGCTGCTGTCGGAGGTGCACGACGGCACCCTGGCCGAGCAGGTGGTCGTGCCCGCCCGCAACGTGCTGCCAAAGCCGGCCGAGTTGTCGTGGGAGCAGGCGGCATGCTTGCCGACTGCGTGGCTGACCGCCTACCGGATGCTGTTCACCCAGAGTGGTCTCAGGCCCGGGCAGACCGTGCTCGTCCAGGGCGCCGGTGGCGGCGTCGCCACGGCCGCGATCGTGCTGGCCCGCGCCGCCGGCTTCGTGGTGTGGGCGACCAGTCGAGACGAGGGCAAGCGGGCCAAGGCGCTCGAGCTCGGCGCGCATCAGGCCTTCGAGTCCGGCGCGCGGTTGCCCGGCAAGGTCGACGCGGTCCTCGAGACGGTCGGCAAAGCTACCTGGTCGCACTCGCTGCGGGCCTTGCGTCCGGGCGGCACCATCGTGGTTTCCGGCGCGACCAGCGGCGCAGACCCGTTGGCGGACCTCAACCGGCTGTTCTTCCTGCAGCTGCGGGTGGTCGGCTCGACGATGGGCACCCGCGACGAGCTGGGCGCGCTGCTGCGCATGGTGCAGGCCACCGGCGTGCGGCCGGTCATCGACGACGTCCGGCCGATGTCGCAGGCCGCTGGGAGCTTCGCGAAGATGGCTGGTGGGGACGTGTTCGGCAAGCTCGTCCTCACGACCTGATCGGAGCCCCGGCGTGGTGCTGCCCGTCCACGACATCAATCCGACCCGTCGTACGCCGGTGGTCAACTACCTGCTGATCGCGATCAACGTCGTGGTCTTCGTCCTGAGCCCGGTGGTCACCCACGTGGTCGGCGGTGACGCACGAGCCCAGCAGTGCAAGCAGCTCGCGTTCTTCGACCAGTACGCCGCAAAGCCCGACGAGCTGCTGCACAACCGACAGGAGCCCGTCGGGGCGACGGGCCGGCTCGGACAGGACGCGCAGGGCCGGATCGGCTGCCTCGAGCAGCAGCCGGCGCCGTTCCACAAGACGCCGCTGCTGTCGGTCCTGACCGCGATGTTCCTGCACGGCGGCTGGCTGCACCTGCTCGGCAACATGCTGTTCCTGTACGTCTTCGGCAACAATGTCGAGGACCGGCTGGGCCGGCTGCGCTACCTCGCCTTCTACCTCGGCTGCGGCTACGTCGCGACGTACGGCTTCTCGCTGTTCGCGGCCGGCTCCACCGCGCCGCTCGTCGGCGCGTCCGGGGCGATCGCGGGGGTGCTCGGCGCCTACCTCGTGCTCTATCCGCGGGCACGGGTCTGGTCACTGCTGACCTTCTTGTTTTTCCTGCCGGTGCGGCTGCCGGCGTGGCTGGTGCTCGGTTCGTGGTTCGTGCTGCAGTACCTCTATTTCCGCGGCGCGTCCCTGGCCGCCGGCAGCGGCGTTGCATACGGCGCGCACGTTATCGGGTTCGCCGTCGGGGCGTTGCTCGTGCTGCGACTACGCGGGACGGCCCGGCCGGCGCCGCTGCGCCCCCGCTGGGGACCCCTCGCCAGGCGTTGACCGGCGGCTGACACTGAGGTCGTGAGCCGGTGATGAGCTCCTGGACGGAGTTCACGGCGCCCTGCCCGCGCGGGCATCCGGGGGCGCGGTGGCGCAGCGCGCTGGAGGAGGTCGTCGGGGCGGCCGGGCACGACTACCTCGGCCTGCAGGTGCCGACCTACCGGATCGAGTGCGACCGCTGCGACGCCGAGCCAGCCGTGCGAGCATGACCCCCGACGGACCTGCTGCTGTGAGGAGTACCCATGCCCGGCGCGGGTCGAGGTCGCTGCTGGGCGGTGCTCGCAGTGCTTGCTGTTGTTGGCTGCGCCGGTTCGAC
>JAYTOZ010000039.1:0-11881 GCA_043747515.1 Frankiales bacterium
GAGGAGGCCAGCAGGGCAGGTCCGACGAACGCCGCGTAGGTCAGGGCCTGCCCACCGGTGCGGACCGTCCCGACGACCGTGCCGAGTCCGGCGCCGAAGGCCAGCAGGTTGAACAGCGGCCGAGCGTCGCGCCACGAGCCAGCTGGTGCCGTGCCAGAGCGGGGTGACAACGGCGACGACCTGGGCCCACTCGGGCAATCGCTCGATCGGGAAGTAGGTGCCGGCGAACAATCCCATCGGCACGACGACGAAGCGGAACATGACCTTGAAGGCCTGGCCCTCGTGGTGCAGCGACGCGGCCAGTGCGGAGACCGGCGCGGCGAAGGCCAGGCCGGTGAGGGTCGCAGCAAAGCCACGATGATCCCGGAGCTGCGCACCCCGCCGAATGCCGCGGCGACCGCCAGGTAGACCGCGCCCCCACCGAGGATGCGCAGGACGACCCAGGCCAGCTGGCCGAGAGCGAGTTGTGTCGGGCTGACCGGGGTCGCCGTGATGCCCTTTTAGGTCTTCTGCCATTCAAAGCCCGCGTGGACCGGGAAGCTCGACTCGTTCGCGCCGGTCTGCCAGGCCGCAGAGTTCAGCGGCGTGCCGGTGCTGTTCGTCGAGGGCAAAGCGCAACTCGAGGACCTCCCGGGTGGCGTGCTCGCGGATGAGCTGAGGGGGCGAGCCCTCGCCGCGGGCAACCTGCAGGTCGATGCCGGCGACGGCGGTGAAGTCGCCGAACGTCTTGGTCAGGCCGTGCGCGCTGACCATGGCCTCGGATTGCACCAGGCCACGCTCACTGACCGTAGGGCGCCAGCGGTAGCCGTTTGTCCGGACGCCGGCGGGGGCCCTACCGTTGCGGCCATGCCCACCTTCTCCCGCGTGTCCGTCACGCTGGCCGGTGCACTGGCCCTCGCGCCGTTGCTGGCCCCGTCCGCAGCCGCGGCCCACACATCGTTCCCCAGCACGATCCCGCTGCCGGCGGGCTCGCAGCCCGAAGGCATCACCAGCGGCCCAGGCACCACGTTCTACGCCGGCGCGCGTCTGGACGGGGCCGTCACTACCGGCGATCTGCGCACCGGGGTGACCCGCACCCTGGTCGCCGGCCAGCCCGGTCGGGTCGCCGTCGGCATGCGCTTTGACGCCCGCACCGGTCGGCTCTGGGTCGCCGGCGGACCCACCGGCGCCGTCACGGCATACGACGCGACCACCGGCGCCGAGCTGGCCCGCTACGTCGTCGCCGGCTCGCGGTTCCTCAACGACGTCGAGGTCACCCGCACCGCGGTCTACGTCACCGACTCCCTCAACGCCGAGCTCGTCGTCGTCCCGCTCGGCAAGCACCGTTCGCTGCCGAAGGCCGCGACCCTGCTTCCCCTTCGCGGGGACTTCGCCGAACTCCCGGGCTTCGACGCCAATGGCATCCGGGCGCTGCCCGGCGGGCAGCTGGTGATCAATCGCTCCGCAGATGGCGCGCTGTTCCGCGTCAACCCCAAGACCGGTGTCGCGGATCGGATCGAGACGACCGGTCGCGTCCTCACCTCCGGCGACGGCCTTGAGCTTCGCGGCTCGACCCTGTACGACGTGTATGGCTTCAGCCGCGACGGCATCGCGGTCATCAAGCTCGGTGACGGTGCACGCACCGCCACAGTGCAGCGGGAGCTGACCGACAGCGACCTCGACCGGCCGACCACGACCACGCTGGTGGCCGGTGCGCTCTGGACGGTCAACGGCCGCTTCTCGACCCCCCCCACGCCCACCACGCCGTACAGCGTGGTCCGGGTCTCGACCAGGCGCTGACCGCTCACGATCGTGAAGCTGCCCACTGCTGTGGCTGTTGCCTTTGTCGAGCGACATTTCGCTGAGCAGATCCCCCAGCTTCTCGCCAGGCCCGAGCTGCAGCAGTTCGTGGAGCTGGTTCGGCAGGGCGCGGATGTCGCCGCGGCAAAGGAGTACCAGCGGGTCACCGGCGCCGGCCTGAGTGAGTGCCAGCTGGCGACCGAGGTGGTGCGCGCAGCTCATTGAGGGTAGGGCGACAACACCCGCGCAGTTGCGCGTCGAGGCGTTGACAGCAGGTGACCGGACTCACTCGCCGTCAGGGAAGATGCATTGGCCCGGTCGCGCTGTCACAGGTGCCGTCCCTGGATGCGCTGGCGAGCGATCGCCGACAGACGACGCCGCAAGGCGTGGCAGTCGAGTACGGGCGATGCGGTGGGTTCGATTCCTGCCGACGGCACTGCCGCAGAAACACGACAATCTCGTCGGCGACACGCCGCAGCGGGCGACCACTTCGTCAAGATCGGCGAGGTGGGGGGGCCGACGGCGGGGACCGGTCAGGCGAGGCGGGTGACCTCGACTCGGACGCCGAGGGATTGCGAGCCGCCGCCGGCGTAGACGCCCTTGAGCGGCGGCACGTCCCCGTAGTCCCGCCCGCGGGCGACCGTCACGTGCCGGAGCCCGACCGGTAGGTCGTTGGTCGGGTCGAACGGCCACCAACCGCCCAACCAGGCCTCGACCCACGCGTGGCTCTCGCCGACGACGACCTCGCCGAGGACCGCGTCGGGCTGAGGATGCAGGTAGCCGCTGACGTAGCGCGCGGGCACGCCAGCGGCCCGCAGCATCGCGAGCGTCACATGCGCGATGTCCTGGCAGACCCCCTGGCCGAGCTCCCAGGCCTGGAGGGCGCTCGTCCGCACCCCGGTGCTTCCCGGCTGGTAAGCCACCCGGTCGCGGACGGTCTCCGAGAGCGCCAGCACCACCTCGTACGGCGACTGCCGCGAACGGGCCTGGGCGGCCAGCTCGACCAACTCGGCGTCCGGGACGGTGCGGGCGGACGGGACCAGCAACTCGGCGTGCAGGTCGCGGGCCGCGTCGAGCTCGGACCAGGTCACCGGCTCGGGCTCGCGTGGGTCACTGGTGTCGACGAGCGAGGTCGCGGTGACCTCGAGCTCGGCGTGCGGTTCGTGCACGTCGAACGCGGTGACCTGGGTCCCCCAGTAGTCCCAGTAGCGCTGTTGGGTCGCGCCCGGGCTCGTCATGACCGACGACTCGATGGTGAGCTGCGACAACTCGGTCTGTGGGGCCAGCCGGGCCTCGTTGTAGGACGACGCCACCTCGGTGTCGTATCGGTAGCCGGTCGTGTGCCGGATCCGCAGCCGCCAGCTCATGCGTTCGCCTCGGCGGTCCAGGACAGCGCGGCGGTGTGGTGGAAGTAGCGGGCGCTGATCGCCGCCGCACTCTCTGCGCAGGTGCGCTGGAGCACGTCGAGCAGGCCCGGCAGGTCGTGCAGCAGCTCCTCCGACACCCGGAACTCCAGGTCGGTGCGGGCCCGGCCGAGGGCGCGCCGAGCCGCGTCGTCGACACCCGTCCGGCCCGCTGTCGGGTCCAGCTCGGACAGGCACGTCTCGGCCTGCACCAGCGCCGCGTACACCGACCTCGGGAACAATCGGTCGAGCACGAGGAACTCCACCACCTTCTCCGGTTCAACAGCGGCGCGGTAGCTGCGCAGATAGGCCTCATGAGCGCTGCAGCTCTTCAGCAGGCCCACCCAGCCGGCGCTCGCGCCGCGCTGCTGGCCGCGCGACCAGAGCAGCCGGGCCGTCATGTCGACGCGTTCGAGGGAACGGCCGAGCACCAGGAACCGCCATCCCTCGTCGCGGGGCATCGTCCCGTCGAGCAACCCGGCGACGACGGCGGCCCGCTCCCGGACGTAGCGGAAGAAGCCGTGCGGTCCGTGCCGGCGGGCCAGCGCCTCCTGGGCGGGCAGCGCGTGGAAGGTGGTGTTCAGCGCCTCCCACAGCTCGCTGGACAGCGCCTCGCGAACCCCCCGGGCGTTCTCACGGGCGGCGGCAAGCGCGCCGACGATCGAGCTGGTGTCACCCGGCCGGAAAGCCAACCACTCCGTCGTACGCCGGGCGTCGAGCAGGCCGGACGGGACCTCGACGCCCATGACGGCGAGGACGTCGCGGGAGGCGCCGGCCTCATCGACCCACGGATCCTCCAGCAGGGTGTGGACGTGGACGTCGAGCAGGCGGCTGGTGTCCTCGGCCCGCTCGACGTAACGACCGATCCAGTACAGCGACTCGGCGACCCGGCTCAGCATGCGTGGCTCCTGTAGGGCTTCACTGCTGCTGGTGGTCCTGGTAGGGACCGCGGTCCAAGGCGTGCGCGCCGCGCTGCCCGGTCGGGATGAGCGCGCGCCCGGGCTCGTCCTCGGCGACGCTCTCGTCACCGGCGATGACCCAGGTGTCCTTGCTCCCGCCGCCCTGGCTCGAGTTGACCACCAGTGAGCCTTCCGGCAGCGCGACCCTGGTGAGACCGCCAGGGACCACCCAGATCTGCTCGCCGTCGTTGACTGCGAAGGGCCGCAGATCGACGTGCCTGGGGGCGAGCCGGTCGCCGAACTTGGTCGGGCTGGTCGACAGCTGCACCACCCGCTGCGCGATCCAGCCGCGCGGGTCCTTTGCGACGGCGACGTGCAGCGCCGCGAGCTCGCGGTCACCCGCCTGCGGACCGATCACCAGGCCCTTTCCACCGCTGCCGTCGACCGGTTTGAGTACCAGCTCGTCGAGGTGCGCGAGCACCCACTCGCACTCCTCGGGGTCCTCCAGCCGATGCGTGTCGATGTTGGGCAGCACGGGCTCTTCGTTGAGGTAATAGCGGATCAACTCCGGCACGTAGGTGTAGAGCAACTTGTCGTCGGCGACGCCGTTGCCGACCGCGTTGGCGATGGTCACCTGGCCCGCACGGGCGGCGTTGAGGATGCCTGGGCAGCCGACGAGACTGTCCTGCCGGAAATGCAGCGGGTCGAGGTAATCGTCGTCGAGGCGCCGGTAGACGACATCGACCCGCTGCTCGCCGGCCGTGGTGCGCATCCAGACCACGCCGTCGCGGCACGACAGGTCCCGACCCTCGACCAGCTCGACGCCCATCAGCCGGGCCAACAGCGAATGCTCGAAGTAGGCGCTGTTGTAGACGCCGGGGGTAAGCACGACCACCGTCGGGTCGTCGATCCCGGCCGGGGCGGCGGCGCGCAGGGCGTGCAGCAACCTGGTCGGGTAGGCATCGACGGGCCGCACCCGGTGCGTCGCGAGCAACTCCGGGAAGACCCGCGCCATTGCCCGCCGGTTCTCCACGACGTAGCTGACGCCGGACGGGGTTCGCAGATTGTCCTCCAGCACCCGGAACTCGCCGGCCTCGTCCCGCACCAGGTCGATACCGCTGACGTGGATCCGCACACCATTGGGAGGCGTCACGCCGTACGCCGGGCGGCAGTGCGCCGAGCTGCTCACAACGACCCGGCGGGGTACGACGCCGTCGCGGAGCACCTGTTGCGTGCCGTACACGTCGGCGAGGAAGGCCTCCAGGGCCCGGACCCGCTGGACGACGCCGCGTTCGACCACGTCCCACTCCTGCGCGGCGATCAGGCGCGGGACCAGGTCCAGCGGAAACGGTCGCTCCTCACCCGAGACGTCGAAGGTGATCCCCTGGTCGCGGAAGGCATTTGCCAGGGCGTTGGCGCGGCCGTCGAGGTCTTCCGCTGAGAGCGCCTGCAGTGCGGCGTACAGCGCGGCCGTGCCCGCGTGCGGGACACCGTTCGAGGCGAAGACCTCGTCCCAGGCAGCATCCAGGCGATAGCCGTCGAACAGATCGCCCATGGGCGGGACGCTAGGTCGGTCAGATGTCCGACGTGTTGCAGCGCTGTGACCGTCGCGTCGCCCTGACGCAGGGTTCCCGAGGGTGGGAGAGGGGCACGCCCGGGGCCATGTCGAGCCCAGTGATCTCCCCCGAAGGCCGCCCGACGACCGGGCGTGAGCGGGTGCCGGTGCGCACGATCGCGACGGTGATCGCCATGGTCCTGGCGACGGTCCTGGCACTGCTGCTGCTGCGCGCGATGGCGAAGATCCTGGTCTGGGTCGTTATCGCCGCGTTCTTCGCCGTCGCGCTGCACCCCTTGGCCAACCGGATCCAGCGGCGGGTCGGCGGCCGACGTTGGCTCGCCACCTTGCTGCTGTTCCTGGTCGCCGTCGTCGTGCTGGTGGGGGTCACCGCCGCCTTCATCTCCCCGCTGGTGCGGCAGGCGGGGGTGCTCATCGAACGGGCGCCGGCCTATCTCGACCAGGTCCGGTCCGGCAAGGGCACCCTTGGCGAGCTGGCCCAGCGGGTCCATCTGAACGAGTTTCTGGCGCGCAACAGCAGCAAGCTCAAGGCCAACGCCTCGACCCTCGGCGCGCCCGCCCTGGGGGTGCTGCGAAGTGCCGCCACCTCCGCCGCAGCGACCATCACGATCGTCGTGCTGGCCTACCTGATGGTGCTCGAGGGGCCGAAGATCGTCGACGGCTCGCTCGCCCTGCTCAGCGAGCAGGGCGAGCGCCGGGTCCGCACGGTCGGCGCCGACTGCGCCCGAACCGTCACCGGCTATCTGTCCGGCAACGTGCTGATCAGCATCATCTGCGGCGTGCTGACGTATGTGACCCTGCTGCTGCTCGGCGTGCCCTACGCCGGGCTGATCGCGCTGTTCGTCGCCGTCGCCGACCTCATCCCCCTGATCGGGGCCACCCTCGGCGCCGTCGTCGCGGTGCTCGCGGCCTTCGTGCACGACACGACCGCCGGGATCGTGGTCGTGGTGGTCTTCGTCGTCTACCAGCAGCTGGAGAACCACCTGCTGCAGCCGGTCATCTTCGCCCGCACGGTGCAGCTGAACCCGCTCACCGTCTTGCTGGCGATCCTGGCCGGCGTCGAGCTCGCCGGCATCCTCGGCGCGTTGCTCGCGATCCCCGTCGTCGGCGTCATCCAGGTCATCGTCCGCGACCTCTACGACAACCGGAGGGGTCAACGCAATCCGGCGCCGACCGTTGGCGAGGCCGCCCAACCGGTCTGATCCCGGCGACACCTCAGGGGAGCTCCTGGGCGAGCTCCCAGATGTGACCATCAGGGTCCGTGAGCGCCGCGGTTCGCACGCCCCACGGCCGGTCCACGGGGCCGTTCAGCAGTGCGACGCCGCGCCGCGCCAGCGCCGCGCAGGCCGCCCGTACGTCGTCGACGCCGATTGTGAGCTGGCTGCGGGCACCCGTTCCCGCGCAGCCAACGGCTGCCGGCGCGATCAGCTCGTCGGCCTCGGACGCGACCAGCAGGTTGACGATCGTATTGGCGAACCGGAACACCGCCGAGTGCTCGTCCTCGAAGACCTTTTTCAGGCCCAGTCCGTCTGCGTACCAACGCTTGGACCGTTCGAGCTCCGCGACGAACAGCGTGACCGCGCTGATGCTCCGCGACGACATCTCCATCGGATCCACCTCTGTTCGTCGCGGCCTTACGGGAGCGGGACGACCTGGCGGGACCTGGCGGCCAGGCGGGCGGCATCGAGGACCTGCAGCACGCGGACGCCGTCGCCGGCCGGGACCGGGAGTTCTGCCGCCCCGCGGACCGCGGCGAGGAATCCGCGGTAGAACGCCGGCCAGTCACCCGCCAGGCTGACGATCTCGTGGGTGCCGCCGGTGTCGGTCAGCCGGCCTGGCGGCTCGCTGCCGGCCGGCACCCCGGCTCGGAGCGCGTCCTCCTGGCCGTCGAGGTCGTCCTTGACCCACCCTGCGCGGCTGCCCTGCAGCACGAGGCGAGGCCCCGGGGCCGGCGCGGTCATCGAGCACCACAAATGCGACCGGGCACCGGAGGCATGCGTCAGGGCCAGGAAGCAGTCGTCGTCGACCGCGCCCCGCGGCCGCCTGGTGTCGACTTCGGCATAGACCTCGACGGCCGGCCCAAGCAGGTGCAGCGCCTGATCCACCAGATGCGAGCCAAGGTCGAGCAGGACCCCGCCACCCGCGTCGGCGCGCTCCCGCCACCGCGTCGCCACCTCGGGCCGGAACCGCGTGAACCGCGACTCGAGGCGGTGCACCCGACCGAGCGACCCGACGGCGAGCAGCGCAGCAGCGGTGAGCGTGTCGCTGTCCCACCGCCGGTTGTGGAACACCGTCAGCGGCACGGCGAGCTCGGCGGCCCGGCTGACCAGCAACGCCGCCTCGGCGGTGGTCCGGGCCAGTGGTTTGTCGACCACGGTCGGCTTGCCAAGCTCGAGGGCGGCCGTCGCGAGGGGGAGGTGGCTGTCGTTCGGCGTGGCCACCACGACCACGTCGTACTCCCCGGCGCGGCGCCACAACTCGTCCGCGTCGGTGACCACGTTGACGCCCGGGACGTCCCTGCGCGCTTGCTCCTGCCGGCTCGGATCGGCCGTCACGACGTGGCTGAGCGACAGCCCCGGCACGGCCAGCAGCAACGGCCGGTGCAGGACGCGACCGGCGAGGCCGTAGCCGAGCAGCGCGACCCGTACCGGCGTCGGCCCGGTCAGCGGGCGCCCAGCACGTGCTCGACGGCGAGCTGGTCGAGGTGGCCGAAGCCGTAGCCGCGGGCGCCGACCGAGTCGGCGTCGAAGTCCTCGAAAGCCGAGCGGTCGGCCAGCAGGTCGGCGTAGGACTCGCCCGCGTTGAGGGTCGGCACTGCGAGCTCGGCGACCTTGCTCGCGAGCAACGCCGCCTGCACGTCCGGGTCGGCGCGGAACGCCTGCGCCCGCTCTTTGAGCAGCAGGTAGGTGCGCATGTTGTCGGCCGCGCTGCTCCACACGCCGGTGATGTCCTCGGTGCGCAGCGGCTTGTAGTCGAAGTGCCGCGGACCGTCGTACGACGGGGCGCCGGCGGGCCCGCCGTGTTCGAGCAGGTCGACGAGGAAGAAGGCGCTCAGCAGGTCGCCGTGCCCGAACGTCAGGTCCTGGTCGAACTTCGGGCCGTGCTGGCCGTTGAGGTCGATGTGGAACAGCTTGCCCTGCCACAGGGCCTGGCTGATCCCGTGCACGAAGTTGAGCCCGACCATCTGTTCGTGCCCGACCTCGGGGTTCACCCCGACCATGTCGGCGTGCTCGAGCGTCGAGATGAACGCGAGGGCGTGGCCGATGGTCGGCAGCAGGATGTCGCCGCGCGGCTCGTTCGGCTTGGGCTCGATCGCGAACCGCAGGCCGTAGCCACGGTCGATCGAGTACTCCGCAAGCAGGTCCAGGCCCTCGCGGTAGCGCTCCAGGGCGCTCCGGACGTCCTTCGCGGCGTCGGTCTCGGCGCCCTCACGACCGCCCCAGAAAACATAGGTGCCGGCACCGAGCTCGGCCGCGAGATCCATGTTGCGCATGACCTTGCGCAGGGCGAATCGTCGGACGCTGCGGTTGTTGCTGGTGAGGCCACCGTCTTTGAAGACCGGATGGGTGAACAGGTTGGTGGTCACCATGGGCACGACCATCCCGGTCTCGTCCAGGGCCGCTCGGAACCGCTTCACCTTCGCCTGGCGGGTCTGCTCGTCGGCGTCGAACGGCAGCAGGTCGTCGTCGTGGAAGGTGATGCCCCAGGCGCCGAGCTCGGCCAGCCGGTGGACCGACTCGACCGGGTCCAGGGCCGGCCGGGTCGGGTCGCCGAACGGGTCGCGGGCCTGCCAGCCAACCGTCCACAGGCCGAACGAGAAATGGTCGTCCTTGCTGGGCTGCACGCTCATTGGGGCCTCCTCGACAATTCGTGCCGACCCACCGTACGACGCGCCGGCCCCGGGGGTGGCAGCTTGCCTCCGTCACCTGATTGTTACGCCCACACGCTCAAGCAACGTGCCCGAAACCCTTGTCGGGCGTCGATGCCATGGATATGTTGCGGCCCACAACAAACCATCGAAACGGATCTGCACCAGCCAACGAAGGGAACGACACCATGCGCAAGCGCACAGCGTGGACGGTTGCCGGCCTCGCCGCGATCGCCCTCACGGCGTCCGGATGCGGCAGCAACACCAAGACGACGGGTACGGGTTCGGGCACGGGCGCGGGCAAGACCGCCACCGGCAAGGTAGGCGTGATCCTTCCCGACGCCGCGACGTCACCCCGCTGGGAGGCCAATGACCGGCCGCTGCTCAGCGCGTCGTTCAAGGCCGCCAACATCACTGGCGACATCCAGAATGCCAACGGGGACAAGTCCAAGTTCGGCACCATCTGCGATGGGATGATCAACGAGGGCGTCAAGGTCATGATGATCGTCAACCTCGACTCCGATTCGGGGACGGCGTGCCTGAAGAAGGCGCAGACCGCTGGCATCAAGACGATTGACTACGACCGGCTGACCCTGGGTGGTGGCGCGTCGTTCTATGTCTCCTTCGACAACGTCGCGGTTGGCAAGCTGATGGGTGAGGGGTTGCAGAAGTGCCTCACCGACGCGAAGAAGTCGCCGGCGAAGGTCGTGCTCATCAACGGCGACCCGACCGACAACAACGCCGCGCTGTTTAAGCAGGGCTATGTCGAGGCGCTCAAGCCGGCCGTCGACAGCGGCAAGATCAAGATTGTCGGCGACCAGACCGGCAAGTGGGACGCGACGATCGCCGGCACGGCGTTCGAGCAGCTCTACACGCAGAACCAGGGCAAGATCGATGGTGTCGTGTCGGCAAACGACACGATGGCCGGTGGCATCATCGCGCGGCTCAAGGCCAACAAGCTGAACGGCAAGGTGCCGGTGACCGGCCAGGACGCGAGTATCGCCGGTCTTCAGGCGATCCTTTCGGGCGACCAGTGCATGACCGTCTACAAGGCGATCAAGAAGGAGGCCGATGCGGCCGCCGGCCTGGCCGTCGCCCTGATCCAGGGCAAGGACGGCGCGAGCCTGGCCACCGCCAAGGTGACCGACAGCGTGCTGAAGAAAGATGTCCCCTCGGCGCTCGAGACCCCGACCGCCATCTACAAGGACAACGTGAAGGACGTCATCGCGGACGGCTTCCAGAAGGCAGCGGACGTGTGCACCGCCGCACTCGCCGCCGCCTGCACGAGCGCGGGCGTCAAGTAGGAACCGCCGGGGGTTCGGTGCCGCAACGCCCGAGCCCCCGGTGCACCGCCCGGCCCCATCTGCCCGTACGACAGGCCCACCCCGGATCGAGGTCGTCATGACCAGCCCGAGCACGCTCCCAGCGCAGGCCGGGCAGGAGATTGCGCCGCTGCTGTCCCTGCGAGGGGTCAACAAGCACTTCGGAGCGGTGCACGTCCTGCAGCAGGTCGACTTCGACGCCTATGCCGGCCAGGTCACCGCGCTGGTCGGTGATAACGGCGCCGGCAAGAGCACCCTCATCAAGGGCATCGCCGGCATCTATGGCTTCGACTCCGGCGAATACACTTTCGACGGCGATCCGGTCACGGTCACCAGCCCCCGGCATGCCAACGACTTGGGCATCGAGGTCGTCTACCAGGATCTGGCCCTGTGCGACAACCTCGACATCGTCCACAACCTGTTTCTCGGCCGCGAAATCAAAAAGAACGGGCTGCTCGACGAAGCCACGATGGAGCGCCGGGCAACCGAAACCCTCGACGGTTTGTCGGTCCGGACCGTGAAGTCGATTCGGCAGCAAGTAGCCAGCCTGTCCGGTGGGCAGCGGCAGACCGTCGCGATCGCCCGGTCGGTGATCTGGAACTCCAAGGTGGTCATCCTCGACGAGCCCACCGCCGCGCTCGGGGTAGCGCAGACCGAGCAGGTGCTGAAGCTGGTTCGCCGGCTCGCCGACAAAGGCCTTGCAGTGGTGCTGATCAGCCACAACCTCAACGACGTCTTCGAGGTGGCCGACAACATTTCGGTGCTCTACCTCGGCCGGATGGCCGCCCAGGTGCGGGCCGGCGACGTCACCCGCAACCAGGTGGTCGAGCTGATCACATCTGGCCGGGCTGGGACGCTCGGCATGCAACCGGAGGCCGAACTCACCTCTGCCGGGGTCCCCGATGTCGCGGTCCCGGTCAGCGACCCGGGTGCCGAGGCGACGTCATGAGCGCGAGCACCATCGTTCACGACGACACCCCCGCGGCCGACCGCGAGCGTGGCGGGCTCGGCGAAGCTTTTGGCAACTACATCGC
>JAYTOZ010000040.1:0-7957 GCA_043747515.1 Frankiales bacterium
GAGGTCCACCTCAGACCTTCCGTCAGGCTGCGCATCACCTCCTCATACCCAGACGAGGAGAACAACGTCATCGCCAAGACGTAGTACAGCGTCAGATGCGCCGGCAGCAACCGGGTGCGCTGCTCACGACGCCCGGTCTCATCGATGACCTGATCAACAAGCTGACGCGGGAACGTCGCCGTCAACACCCCCAAGGCGACCCGGTCACTCAACCGACGACCCGGCTCGACTCGCACCTGACCCGCCCGCGGCATGCACCCAAAATACCACGGTTGTACTTCTAAGTTATGAGTATTGGGCCTAGGCCGGTGTTGATGACGACCAGCCGGATGAGCCGGAGATGGCCGGTGGGCCGGGACGCGCGGTTGGGTGTCAGTGAGCAGCCCGAGGCCGGCGTGGTGGTGGTGATGGTTGTAGGCGTAGAAAAACTCGGTGCAGAACTCGCGGGCTTGCTCGAGCGAGGCGAAGGTGCTCGAGAAGCTCGGGTAGTACTTCAAGGTCGTGAACTGCGATTCCCCGCCGCCGCCAGCGCCCCGGCGGCGGCCCTCAGCGCGGCAAGGCCCGCCGCAGTTCGGCGGCGATCTGCTCTGGGGCGACGTCGTTGATGAAAGCGCCCATGGCCGATTCTGAGCCGGCGAGGTATTTGAGCTTGTGCGCCGCCCGCTTGACCGACGTGAGCTCCAGGTGCAGCAGCGCCACATCGTTCGCTGCCCGCACCGGGGTCTGGTGCCAGCCTGAGATATAGGGCAGTGGGGTGTCGTAGAGGCCATCCATGGCGGCCAGGACGGCCAGGTAAATCTGCGGGAAGTCGTTCCGGGCGGCGGTGTCCAGGGCCGGCAGGTCCGGCACCGGGCGGCGGGGGTAGAGGTGCACCTCGACCGGCCAGCGGGCGGCGAACGGCACGAAGGCGACCCAGTGCTCGCTGCTGGTCACGACCCGCGAGCCGTCCGCCAGCTCGGCGTCGAGCCGATCGGCCAGCAGGTGCCCGCCGGTGCGCTCGCGGTACCTGCGGGCCGACGCCACCATGGTCCGGGTCCGCGGGGTGACGAAGGGGTAGCCGTAGATCTGGCTGTGCGGGTGCGCGAGGGTGACGCCGATCGCCTCGCCACGGTTTTCGAAACAGAACACCTGCTCGACGTACGGCAGCTCGGCAAGGGCGGCGGAGCGGTCGATCCAGGCGTCCAGGATGAGCCGCACCCGTGCCGGTGACAGCCGGGACATAGGGGTGTCGTGGTCGCTGGTGAAGGACATCACCTCGCAGCGCCCCTGGGCCGCGCGGCGGTCGGCTCGGCTCGGGTGGCCGGGCGGCAGCTCGCCGTGCGCGGTTAGGGACGGGAAGCGGTTCTCAAAGACGACCACGTCGTAGCTTTCGGCCGGGATCTCGGTTTGCCGACCACCCTGTGACGGGCACAGCGGGCAGTCGCCGCTCGTCGGCAGATGGGTCCGGTCTTGGCGGTGCGAGGCGATCGTGACCCACTCGTCGAGCATGGCGTCGTAACGGATCTCGGGCGAACTCCTAGAGGGCCGCAGGTCGCGATGATCGACGATGCCGACCCGCTGGGTGGTCGCGGACGTGCTGTCCTCGTCGAAGTAGATTAGCTCGCGGCCGTCAGCTAGCCGGCTGCTGGTTCGTCGCACGGGCCACCCGCCCTTCGGCGCGCTGACACCGGGCTCGACCGGGGGAGCGGCGGCTGGATCGGGTCACCTGCGGTGGGTCCGGTTCACATAGCGCTGAAGGGCGACGACGACGACGAGGAACAGTCCCGTCACCACACCCTGTGCTGACGAGTCGATGTGGCCGAAAGCACCGAGGTTGATGACGTTCTGGACGACGGCCAACAGCAGGACGCCGCAGCCTGTGCCGATCAGCGAACCCGACCCGCCGGTCAGCAGGGTGCCGCCGATGACAACCGCGGCGATGGCCTGCAGCTCATAGCCGTCACCGCCGGTGGGGATGCCGGACTGGCTGTACGCGGCCTGCAGCAGACCGGCCGCGCCGGCGCACAGGGCCGACAGGACGTAAAGGCGGATCTTGACCCGACGTACCTTCAGCCCCATCAGCAGGGCGGCGTCCTCGCTGCCGCCGATGGCGAAAACCGACAGCCCCAGGCCGGTCCGCTCCAGCACGACATAGCCGATGACGAACAGCAGAACCGCGATCCAGACCGGATAGCCCACCTGTAGCAGCGAGCCGGTCCCAAGCTTGACGAATCCCGAGCCCGGTCCGGCCACGTAGACCTTCTGGCCCTCGTCGGTGATCGAGAGCACGAGGCCGCGCACGCCCAGCAAGCCGGCCAGCGTCATGATGAACGGCGGGAGGCCGGACCGGGCGATCAGCGTGCCCTGTACGAGCCCGATCACCGTACAGACGAGCACCGTCAGGGCCAGGGCCGGCAGGAAGCCGCGCCCGTGTGAGACCGCGTAGGTCGACAGCACCGACCCGAGGGCGAAGACCGAGCCCACCGACAGGTCGATGCCACCACTGATGATCACGAAGGTCATTCCGACCGCGATCATCGCCGGGAACGACGCGCTCAGCAGGGTGTTCTGGACGTTGCCGGTGGTGCCGAAGCCGGGGACGGTGATGACTGCGAAGATCGAGATCACAGTCAGTACGACGAGCGCGCCGACCCCGTCCTTACGCAGCAGTTGTCCGATGCGTTCCGTCGCCGTGGCCGGCCGCCGGTCGTCGAGGACCGCTGCCGTGCCCACCTGCCCAGTCGGCCCGGTGGTCGTCACGAGCCCGCCCGTGGCCGCTGCACGTAGACCGCCACCACGATGATCGCGGCCGTGACCATCCGCGACACGGAGTCCGGGATGTTGTGGAAGTTGAGCGTGCTGACGATGGTCTGCATCACCAGCGCGCCGGCAATGGTGCCCAGGATCCGCACCCGCCCGCCCTGCAGGGGGGTCCCGCCGACGACAACCGCAGTGATGGCATAGAGCTCGTAGAGCAGCCCGTTCGTGCGCGGGTCACTCGACGTCGTGTAGGCCGTCACGACGAGCCCCGCCCAAGACGCCAGGACGGCACTGACGATGTAGACCGTGATCAGGGTGCGGCGTACCGGCAGACCGGACAGGTACGACGCGATCGGGTTGTCGCCGACCGCCACCACCCGTCGGCCGAAGGTCGTCCGCAGCACGATGAAGGTCACGAGCAACGCCGGCACGACGCCTGCGTAGATCGGCATCCGGACGCCCAGCAAGGAGGCACTCCCGAGCCGGAGAAAGATGGCGTCGTCAACGCTCAGGCTCTGGTCGGTGGCGATCAGCTGGGCGAGGCCGCGGCCGCCGACCAGGACGGCAAGCGTCGCCACGATCGGTTGCACGTTGACGACGGCAACGAGCCCGCCGTTCAGCGCCCCGACGAGCGCGCCGCAGGCCAACACGAGCAGGACGGCCGGGACGGCCGGGACACCGGCGTTCAGGAACGACCCGGCGAGCGCGGCGGAGATGGCCATGACGGCGCCGACCGACAGGTCGATGCCGCCAGTCCCGATCGCCAGGGCCATGCCGAGCGCCACGATGACGATCGGTGCGACGATCACCAGCTGCAGCTTGAGATTGCCGACGGTTGCCCAGTTGCTGGTGAAGAGCAGGTTGTAGCCCACCAGCAGGATCAACGCGAGGTAGACGCCTTTGTCCCGCGACATCGCCGCCGCCTGCTTCCAGGTCGGCACGGTGGGCTGCCGCGGCGCCGTCGCGGTGTCACTCACCGGCGGCCGCGGGTTGCTCGTGCGGCGCACCTGCAATGGCGTGCACCAGAGCCTTCTCGGTCACCTGATCTCCCCGCAGCTCGGTCACGACCGCGCCCTCGCGCAGCACCACGATGCGGTGCGAGCCCTCGACCAGTTCCTCGGTGTCGGAGGAGACGAGCAGCACGGCCAGTCCGCCCTCGGCCAGCTCGTCGATCAGCCGCCGGACCTCGGCCTTCGCGCCGACATCGATGCCGCGGGTCGGCTCATCCAGCATCAGCACCTTGGGATGCAAGCAGAGCCAGCGCGCCAGCAGCACCTTCTGCTGGTTGCCGCCGGACAGGGTCCCCACCTTCTGACCAGGCCCGAACGCCTTGATGTTCAGCGCCTTGATGAAGCGGTCGACGACGGCGTCGACGGCCTGGTCCGACACGACGCCGGCGCGGGAGAGCCCGGGCAGCGCCGCCAGGACGATGTTGTCGCGGACCGACAGGTGCGGCAGGATCCCCTCGAGCTTGCGATCCTCTGGCAGCAGGGCGATGCCGGCGCGGATCGCCGCCGCAGGTGAACCGGTCCGGATGCGCTTGCCCTCGATCTGGACCGTGCCGTGGTCGATCGGTTGGCCACCCAGGATGGCTTTGACGGTTTCGCTGCGGCCGGCGCCGAGCAGGCCGCCAAGCCCGACGACCTCGCCGGCCCGCACGTCGACGTCCACATCCTGCAGGACCGACCGACGGCTGAGCCCCTGCGCGGACAGCGTCGGGGGCGCTGCGGCGACGTCCTGGCCGGGAGCCTCGTGCTGGCGGGCCTTCTCGTCGAGCAGTTCCCGACCAAGCATGGCGGCGACGAGCTGGGTGCGGGGCAGCTCCGCCAGCCGGCCGGACCGGACCACCCGCCCGTCCCTGAGCACCGTCACGTCCTCGCAGATCCGGTAGAGCTCCTCCAGCCGATGGCTCACGTAGATGATGGCCGTCCCGGCGGATCTGAGCCGTTCGATCAGCCGGAAGAGCGTCTCGACCTCACGTGCCTCCAGTGACGACGTCGGCTCGTCCATGATCACGACCCCAGCTGAAAGCGAGACGGCTCGAGCCACCGAGACCATCTGTTGGGCTCCCAGCCCGAGTGAGCCGATCGGCGCCCGGACGTCGACGTCGATCGACAGGCCCTGGAGTACTGCCGTGGCGTCCCGGTGCATCCGGCCAAAGTCGATCAAACCGAGCCTGGTCCGCGGCTCGCGACCCAGGTAGATGTTCCTGGCCGCGTTCTGCTGGGGGACCAGGTTCACCTCCTGGTAGATCGTGCTGATGCCGGCATCCTGCGCGGCCCGCGGATTGGCGAACGACACCTCCTGCTGGTGGTGCAGCAGGTGTCCACCATCGGGCGGGTAAACACCGGTGAGCACCTTGATGAGGGTCGACTTGCCGGCACCGTTCTCACCGACGAGTGCATGCACGACACCGGCCCGGACCACCATCGAGACATCGTCGAGGGCTCGGGCGCCCGGGAAGACCTTGGTGATACCCCGGGCTTCCAGAACGGCCGACGCGTCGACCGGGCCGGTGGTCATGCCCAGCAGATCCTTTCTGTCGCGCAGCTGCAGCCTGCAGCCCGCCGGTGGCTAGAACGCGTTGCCCAGCTTGCCGGCGGCATTCTGCGGGGTGTACTCGTCGTCCGAGATGATGATCTTGGCGGGCACGGCGGTGTCACCAACGAAGTCCGAGAGCGCCTTGAAGGCGAGCGGCCCGAAGCGGGGATTGGATTCGATGACCCCGTTGTAGTTGCCCTTGACGAGCAGTTTCACCGCGTCCCTGGTGCCGTCGATCGAGACAATTTTGATGGTCTTGCCGGGGGACTTGCCGGCCGCGGAGATCGCGTTGACGGCGCCAACCCCCATCTCGTCGTTCTCGGCGTAGACTCCGGTGAGGTCCGGGTGCGCCTGAAGCAGCTGGGCCATCACCTTCTGCCCGTCCTGGCGATTAAAGTTACCGGTCTGCTGAGCCACGATGCTGAGCCCCGTCCCCTTTGCCTTGACCTGGTCGACGAACCCCTTGGTGCGGTCGGTGGTCACATTGTTGCCCGAGGATCCGAGCAGTACGACGATCTTCCCTTTGCCACCTGTGGCGGTGATCATGGCGTCTGCCGCGCGCTGGCCCTGGCTGACGAAGTTCGAACCGATGAAGGTGAGATAGTCGGTGCAGGCGGTGGAGGTGATCAGCCGGTCGACGGTGACGACCGGGACCTTGGCGGCCTTGGCGGCATCCAGCGCAGGCTGCAAGCCGTCGGAGTTCAACGGGGCGACGATGAGCAACTTCGCCCCCCGGGTGATCATGTCTTTGATGTCGGCGATCTGCTTGGCCGGTTGGCTGTTGGCGTTGGTGTCGATGAGCACCGCCCCCTGCTTGGCGGCCTCGTCCTTCATTGACTTGGTCTCGGCCAGGCGGAAGGCCGCGGCGGCCGGCTCGGACTGGGAGAAGCCCACCTTGACGCCCTTGAGGCTTGTCAGCTTCGGGTAGCTCAGGCTCGTCGCCGTGCAGCCGGCGGCCGCGGTGGTTGGCGTGCTGCCGGCGGTCGCGGTGTCACTCGGGACCGGCGCGACGGACGGGTTGTTGGTGGCGGTGGAGGTCTTGGTGGTCGAGCCCCCACATCCCGCGGCAACCAGGCCGATGCCGGCGAAGAGGGCGACCGTGCCACCTGATCGAATTGTCCGACGCGTCTTCATCTGGTTACTTCCCTCGGCTCGATGCGCACAGGTGCCGGGCGGCCCGCTAATGATCGACATCGATCAGAACGGCTGCACGTGACGTTCGTTTGGACAGCCCCGGCAGGTGGCGAGCGTTTACCTGTGGGCGCCTCCTGTCAAGACCCGATCACCACTTGATCGATAACGTTCTGGTGCCGCACACTTACAAGCATGGGAGTCGACCAGCGCCGGCAGCAGATTCGGGACGCCATCGAGCAGCATGGTCTGCTGACCATGCACGAGCTGGCCGATCTGGTCGCCGCCTCGCAAGCCACCGTGAGACGGGATCTTCGCCATCTGGCCGAGAGCGGCCTGATCCGTCGTACCCACGGGGGCGCGGCCGCCTCCCGGATGGTCAGCCACGAGGCCCCCTACCTCGAGAAGTCCATGCAGGCCGCGGCCGAGAAGGAGGCGATCGCTGCTGTCGCTGCCAAGATGATCACCGATGGCGACGCGATCGCGCTGGGAGCGGGGACGACGACGCTGGCGTTGGCCCGGCTGCTGACCAGCTTTGCCGACCTGACGGTCGTGACGAACTCGATGCTGGCCTGGTCGGCGCTGCAGGACGCCGCCGGCGTCCAGGTCATCCTATCCGGCGGCCTGGCGCGTCGAGCCACCCACGCGCTTGTTGGGCCCCTTGCGGAGCAGTCACTCGCCGGGATGTATGTGAGCACCGTCTTCATTTCGGGCAACGGGCTGACCGCCGCCCGCGGCCTGTCCACCCCCGACGTCCTGACGGCCGCTGTGGACCGCTGCCTGATCCGCGTCGCCGGCAGGGTCGTCGTGCTCGCCGACCACACCAAGGTCGGGTTGGAGACGATGGCCCAGACGGTGGCGCCCGAGGGCATCGACTGCATCGTCACCGACGCGCAAGCCGATGAGATCGAGCTGGCCCAGCTGCGGGTGCTTGGACCTCAGGTCGTCATCGCCGGCGGGGACGGGTCCCCCCGGCCGTAGCGACCGCCCGATCGGCGCCGCTCAAGGCGTTCTCCCCGCATGATCTGGGGATGCCGGGCCGGGAGTTGCCCCGGGTAGCGCTGCCAGCGTAGCGACCACAGCAGTAGAGAGGCGGAGGACTCGATGATGCGGGCCACGCTCGATCGCCCGCGCGGGCGCCTCGAAAGGTGAGCCTTTGCTGCTGTTGTAGTCGTCCTCGCACGTTGCCTGCGGATCACCAGGTTGCGGCCGGGGCCGGGCTCGGCGGCTGTCACTTCCCCCGCAGCCGTGGCCCCGTACCGCGGTGCGGCCTTGGGCCGGGGCCGGCGGCTGCGACTTACCCCGCAGCCGTGGCCTTTTCTGGCCCACGGCGACGTGCTTAACCGCCGGCGACTCTAGCTCAGGCAATTTAGTGACACTTGGGGGCAAGGATTTCTGCGAAGTTAAACTGGGGCTGTTGCAGGCAATGCAGACGACCTATGAACCACCCCGGCGTGTCCGGAGGCTTTCTAGCTTGAGGCGCCAGCGGTCGCTGGTGCCTGGTGGTGAACGTAGTAGGCCGCTTCGGCTTCGACGGGTGTGAGGT
>JAYTOZ010000041.1:0-20913 GCA_043747515.1 Frankiales bacterium
ACGACGGTGATGCCGCGGGCGTCGCACCAGCGCCGGTAGGCCCTGGAGTTGGTCAGCTCGCCAACACCGACCTGCACGACGTGTCGGCCCGGCAGGCCGTCGAGCAACAGTCCGCGCACCGGATTGCCGTTGGTGGGGCCGTTGTGGAAGCCGCGGACGTCGTGGTGCGCGTCCAGGGTCAGCAACCCGGCCCGCGACAGGTCGGGTGCGAGCGCGCGCAGGGCCGGCCGGGTGATTGCGTTGTCACCGCCGAGCAGGACGAGCAGGTCTGCGTCCGGCAGCGCCTGCACCCCGGCCGTGACCGCCGCGAGCGCTTGCTCGCCGGCGAGCGCCGCGACGTCGAGGTCGCCGTGATCGGTGACGGACAGGGACGCCAGGTCGACGTCGAGTCGGGCGTGGAAGGTCGCGAACCGGTGCAGCGCCACCCGCACCGCTGCCGGCGTCTCGTGTGCGCCCGACGGGCTGATGGACGTGCGCGACAGCGGGACCCCCAGCACGCCGAGTCGCCGGCCGGTCGGGTCACCGCCGGAGGCGAGCCAGTCAGCTGCATTGGGCCACAGGGGATCGGTGGGCACGGAGTCCGGGTTCACCGGACGCGCTCGCCGCCGCGCAGCACCGCGCGCACGAGGTCGACACCCGGCCGGTAGGCCAGGTGCACCGCCGACGGCGCGTCGAGCACCACCAGGTCTGCCTGTGCCCCGACCCTCAGGTGCCCGATCGAGGGCGCAGCCAGCGCCGCCGCACCGCCGAGGGTGGCTGCCCGCAGCGCTTCGAGCGGGGTCATCGCGAGCTCCCGGCAGGCCAGCGCGATGACGAACGGCATCGAGGTGGTGTAGCTCGTCCCCGGGTTGCAGTCGGTGGCGAGTGCCACCCGCACGCCGGCGTCGAGCAGCGCCCGCGCCGGGGCGTACGCCGAGCCGGTGCTGAACTCGGCGGCCGGGACGAGCACCGCGACCACCCCGGCGTCGCGCAGCGCGGTGATGTCGTCGGCCATCAGGTGCGTGCAATGGTCGGCGCTCGCCGCACCGAGCGAGGCAGCCAGCTGGGCTCCCGGTCCGGGCCCGAGCTGATTGGCATGCACATGGACGGCCAGTCCCCGCGCGGCGCCGGCGGTCAGCACCGCCCGGCACTGTTCGGCGTCGAAGGCCCCCCGCTCGCAGAACGCGTCGATGCCCGTCGCCAGCGAGGCGACGGCGTCCAGCATCGGGCCGCGCACCAGGTCGACATAGGCCTCGACGGGGCACTTGTCGGGCACCACGTGCGCGCCCAGGAACGTCCGGTGCGGGGTCACCGCGGCAGCCACCTGCAGGCAGCGCAGCTCGTCGTCGACGGTCAACCCGTAGCCCGATTTCACCTCGATCGTCGTGGTGCCCGAGTGCAGCGCCTCATCGGCGAGCCGCCTGGTGCGTGTCAGGAGCTCGGGGGTCGACGCGGCCCGGGTGGCCGCGACCGTGCTCCGGATACCGCCGGCGGTGTACGCCAGGCCGGTCAGCCGGGCCTCGAACTCCTCGGCGCGGTCCCCGCCGAACACCAGGTGGGTGTGCGCGTCGACAAAGCCCGGTAGGACGCAGCCTCCCTCGACGTCGAACCGCTCGTCGGCCGGCGGGGCGGCGGCGGACGGCCCCGTCCAGGTGACCGTGCCGTCGTCGACGACAAGCGCCGCGTCCCGGCGTACCGGCTGGTCGGTGTCCCAGGTGACCAGGGTGGCGATGTGGTCGAGCAGCAGCGAGCTCACAGCATGGGCATGTCGATGCCGCGCTCCCTCGCGACGTCGCGGGCCAGGTCGTAGCCGGCATCGGCGTGCCGGACCACTCCGGTGCCCGGGTCGTTGGTGAGCACCCGGTCGATGCGCAGCGCACCGTCGGCGGTGCCGTCCGCGACGACCTGCGCGCCGGCGTGGATCGACTTGCCCATCCCGACGCCGCCGCCGTGGTGCACCGCGACCCAGGCCGCGCCGGAGGCGACATTGAGCAGGGCGTTGAGGATCGGCCAGTCGGCGATGGCGTCGGAACCGTCGGCCATCGCCTCGGTCTCGCGGTAGGGCGAGGCGACCGAACCGCTGTCGAGGTGGTCCCGGCCGATGACGACCGGTGCCGAGATGGCCCCCTTCGCCACGAGATCGTTGAGCAGCGCCCCCGCGATGGCCCGCTCGCCGTAGCCGAGCCAGCAGATCCGGGCCGGCAGCCCCTGGAACGCCACCCGCTCCCTGGCCAGCGGGATCCAGCGCTGCACGTACCGATTGTCCGGGAACGCCCGCAGCAAAGCCTCGTCGGCCACGGCAATGTCGGCCGGGTCGCCGGACAGCGCCACGAACCGGAACGGTCCGATCCCCTGGCAGAACAGCGGCCGGATGTACGCCGGGACGAAGCCGGGGTAGTCGAACGCCTCGGCGAGCCCGGCCTCTCTGGCTTCGCCACGCAGATTGTTGCCGTAGTCGAAGACCTCGGCCCCGGCACGGGAGAAGCCGACCATGGCCCGGCAGTGTTCGACCATCGAGGCGCGGGCCCGTTCGATGTACTCCCCGGGCTTGTCGCGGCGCAGGTCGGTGGCTTCCTCGACGCTCAGCCCGGTCGGGACGTACCCGTTCAGCGGGTCGTGCGCGGAGGTCTGGTCGGTCACGACGTCGAACGCCTCGCCACGAGAAAGCAGCAGCGGCAGGGCAGCTGCCGCGTTGGCCACCACCCCGACCGACAGGGCCCGGCCTGCCGCCGCGGCCGCGCGGACCCGACGCAATCCGTCGTCCAGGGAGTCCGCGACCTCGTCGAGATAGCGCGTCTCGAGCCGCCGCTGCACCCGCGTCCGGTCGACGTCGAGACACAGCGCGACCCCCCCGTTGAGGGTGACGGCCAGCGGCTGCGCGCCGCCCATCCCGCCGAGGCCCGCGGTCAACACGATGCGGCCCCGCAGCGTCCCGTCGTAGCGCTGCTCGGCGAGCGCGGCGAAGGTCTGGAACGTCCCCTGCACGATCCCCTGGGTGCCGATGTAGATCCAGGAGCCGGCCGTCATCTGGCCGTACATCGTCAGGCCGAGGGCTTCGAGCTCCCAGAAGTCCTTCCAGGTTGCCCATTGCGGCACCAGGAGTGAGTTGGCGATGAGCACCCGGGGCGCGTGCGGGAAGGTCCGGAACACCGCGACCGGCTTGCCGCTCTGCACCAGGAGCGTCTCGTCGTCGGCGAGCCGGATCAGGGTGCGTTCGATCGCGGCGAGCGAGGCGTGGTCGCGGGCGGCCTTGCCGTTGCCGCCGTAGACGACGAGCTCTTCGGGCCGCTCGGCGACGTCGGGGTGGAGGTTGTTGCGCAGGCAGCGCAGGGCCGCCTCCTGCAGCCAGCCCTGGCACTCCATCAGCTACGCCAAGACTCCGGTGACGGTTTCGGCGGCGGTGAGCACCGCGCCGGAGTGGACGAGCGCCACGGCGGCCTCGATCTCGGGCGACAGGTAGCGGTCGGGACCCGGCCCCGGCACCGTGACCCGTAGGGCCGCCACGGCAGCCGATGTGGCATCCGCTGGTCGGACCTCGCGCAGATCAAGGGCCCGGCCGGCCGCCAGCAGTTCGATGGCGAGCACCCGACCGAGCCCGTCGAGCGAGCGGCGCAGTTTGCGGGCGGCTCCCCAGCCCATCGAGACGTGGTCCTCCTGCATCGCCGAGCTCGGGATCGAGTCGACACTCGCCGGCGCGGCCAGCCGCTTGAGCTCGCTCACCAGCCCCGCCTGGGTGTACTGCGCGATCATCAGCCCGGAATCGACGCCGGGGTCGTGGGCGAGGAAGGCCGGCAGCCCGTGCGAGCGGTGCACGTCCAGCATCCGGTCGGTGCGCCGCTCGCTGATAGAGGCGAGATCGGCTGCCACGATGGCGAGGAAGTCCAAGACGTAGGCGACCGGCGCGCCGTGGAAGTTGCCGTTGGACTCGATTCGGCCGTCCGGCAGCAGGACCGGGTTGTCGATCGCGGCGGCGGCCTCGCGGCCGGCGACCAGCCGCGCGTGGGCAAGGGTGTCCCGGGCCGCGCCCGCGACCTGCGGCGCGCAGCGCAGCGAGTAGGCGTCCTGCACTCGCGGGTCGTCCGAGCCGGCGTGCGAGGCCAGCAGCGGCGAGCCTTCGAGCAGCCGACGCATGTTGGCCGCGGCGACCGCCTGCCCCGGGTGCGGCCGCAGCGCGATCAGGTCGGCGGCGAGCGGCCGGTCAGTGCCCAGCAGCGCTTCGAGGCTCATCGCGGCCGTCAGGTCGGCGGTCCGCAGCAGCCGTTCGAGGTCATGGCATGCCAGCATCAACATGGCGAGCATCCCGTCGGTGCCGTTGATCAGGGCCAGGCCCTCCTTCTCGGCCAGCACCACCCGGTGCAGGCCGGCCTCGGCAAGGGCCTGCGCGGCCGGCAGCACCGCGTCGCTCCGGCGTACGTCACCTTCGCCCATGACCGCCAAGGCGATGTGGGCCAGCGGCGCGAGATCGCCCGAACAGCCGAGCGAGCCGTACTCGCGGACGACGGGTGTCAGCCCGGCGTTGAGCAGGTCGGCGTAGGCCTGGGCCGTCGCGGGGCGCACGCCGGTCCGGCCGGTCGCGAGGGTCTGCAGCCGCAGCAGCGTCATCCCACGCACGACCTCGGGCTCCACCTCGTCGCCCGAGCTGGCCGCGTGCGAGCGGACCAGGCTCCGCTGCAACTGGCTGCGCAACTCGATCGGGATCGCGCGCGTCGCCAGCGCCCCGAAGCCGGTCGAGATGCCGTACGCCGGGACAGTGCCGGCGGCAAGTGCGTCGACGTGGGCCCTGGCTGCTGCGAGCCGGTCCAGGCAGCCATCGCTGAGCTCGACCGGCGCGGCGTGCCTCGCGACCGCGACGAGCTCGGCCTCGGTGAGTGGCCGGTCCGCGTTGAGCACGACGTCCATGGCGTCATGGCAGCACACCCGGGGGCAGACCGACAGCACCTGCGTGGATGCTGTCGGCCATGCAGCCGACGATCGCCGGGGACCTCGCGGGTCTGCGGCAGGCACTTGCTCCCGATCCCGGCGACCCGCAGGCCCGTCGTCGGCTGCTGCGGATGAAGCGGGCTGCGACCGGGGCGCTCGCCGCGGCCGCCGGGCTCTACCTGGCGATGGTGCTACTCGGTGCCGACCGGGGGGTGCTCGGCTTCGTCCGGGCCGGCGCGGAGGCGGCCATGGTGGGCGGCCTCGCCGACTGGTTCGCGGTGACAGCGCTGTTCCGGCACCCCCTTGGCCTGCCGATCCCGCACACGGCGCTCATCCCGCGCAAGAAGGACGAGCTCGGCACCAAGCTCGGGGAGTTCGTCACCGGCCACTTCCTGACCGCCGAGTCGGTGACCGCGCAGCTGGCCGAGGCGCGGCTGGTGCACCGTTTCGCCGGCCGGCTGGCCGATCCCGAGACCGCCGACCTGCTCAGCCGCGAGCTGGCCGAAGCCCTGTCGGCGGTGCTCGGGGCGCTCGATGAGCAGCACGTCTCGGCGTACGTCCTCGAGCTCGCCCGGCGCGACCTGGACCGGCGGTCCTACACCCCGGTGCTGGGGCGGTTCCTGATGCGCGCGGTCGAGGGTCGGGGGCAGCGGCCACTGGTTGATCTGTTGGTGCGCAGCGGCCGGGTCTACCTCACCGACCACCGCGACGAGCTCCGCCCGCAGGTGAAGCACTTCCTGGAGGGCCAGGGCATCCTGGGCTGGCTCGTCGCGACCGACCGGCGCAGCAGCAAGGCCCTGGACGAGGCGCTGGTCCTGCTGGCACAGGTCGAGGCCGACGATGCGCACCCGCTGCGTCGCTGGCTCGACGGGCTGCTCGTCTCGATCGCGACTGATCTGCAGACCGACGCCGGCGTCGCCGGCCGGGTCGACGGAACCTTGCGGCGGTTACTCGAGGATCCGCATGTGCAGGGGCTTGTGCAGGTGGTGGTGAGCGATCTTCTTGCCTCGACCCGGCTCTCGCTCGCCGACGCCGAGGGCGGCCTGCAGCAGCGGCTCGCGCTGCTGGTCCGCGACGTCGGCGACAAGGCCCTGCAGGACCCCGCCTTCGAGGCCCGGATCGAGCTGCTGCTGGAGCAGTCGGCCCGCTATCTGGTCGAGCACTACGGCGGCACGGTGGTCTCGCTCATCCAGCGCACCGTCGCCGGGTGGGAGGGCAGGGATGCCTCGGAGCGGATCGAGGTCGCGGTCGGTCGCGACCTGCAGTTCATCCGGATCAACGGCACGGTCGTCGGCGCCCTGGCCGGTCTCGCCATCCACGCGGTGACGGTCGTGCTGGCCTGACCCAGGCGCTCAGGTCAGCAGCTCGCGCAGGCGTTCCAGGAACGGTGCCTGCGCGGGGAAGACCGGCGCGGCGTCGAGTGGGAACCACTGCGCCCGGTCGAGCTCGGGGAACTCCTGCCAACGGCCCGATCTCGGCGGCCACTGCATCGAGAACAGGTTCGAGCGCGCCCGGCTCGCATCGAGGTCACCCTCGACCGCCCAGACGATGACCAGCTTGCCGCCCCGCTGCTTGACCTCGCCGAGGCAGACGACCGGACCGGGCGGTGCCGGCAGGCCGAGCTCCTCGGCAAACTCGCGCCGAGCCGCCGCAAGGGGATCCTCGGTCCCGTCGTACTCGCCCTTGGGGATGGTCCAGGTGTCCTTGCTGGCGAACAGCGGGCCACCGGGATGGCCGAGCAACACCTCGATCCAGTCCGGGGCGCGGCGCCAGACGAGGAGCCCGGCGCTGCGCTTGACCACGCGGCAGGTCTACCTCAACCGGTGAAGAAGCCGGTCAGCCGGGTGATGCGACCGCGCTCGTCGAAGACCGCGACGTCGAGGCCGGTGACGACGTCGGCGCCGGAGCCGTCCCGGATCGACCAGCGGAAATGGGCCGCGTCGTGGTGTTCGAGCGGCTCACTGGTGATGACGATGTCCCAGTCGGGAGCGCTCGTCTGGAAGGAGCCGATGTGCCGGGCGAGCGCCGCGCGGTCCGGCAGCAGCACCTGCGGGTCGCAGTAGATGCCGTCGTCGGCCCAGACCTGCTGCAGCAGGGCCAGTCGGGCGGTCTCGTCCCGCTCGCGCCAAGCCTGCCCGTACGCCGCGACGGCCTCGGCCCGGCTCACGCGGCGACCACGGCTGACAGCGGGTTGCGTCCCCGCAACGTGCCGGTGCTGCTGACGACGGCGCAGCGCAGGAAGCCCGAGGTTTCGATGATCTGCACCTGTTCCTGCCGGGCGACGGTCTCGGCGTGCACGGGTTGGTGGTAGGCCCAGGTGATCGCCGATCGGAGGCGCTCCCATGCCGTGAACGTCAGCACCGGGCCGCGTGTCGGGGTCAGGATCGCCGACGCGAGATTGCCCGGCGCCCCCTCGACGTCATCGGCCAGTACCGCGAACCGCTCCAGGAACTCCGTTGTCCTGGCCGGGTCGGGACCGAGCCCGGCCAACGTGACGACCGCTGCCGGACCATTGACCCAGCCCGCCTCGGGCAGGTCGTCGAACGGGGTCAGGCCGTCGGCAAGCACGGCATCGCCGCGATAGGACTGCGGCTCGAGCCGGACGTGCCAGGCGCTCCCCAGCGAGCTGTCGAAGCCGTCTTCGGCGGCGTCGGCCGCGGCGTGGCTGTCCCAGCGGGCCAGCACCGACCACCACCGGCCGTCCCCGCTGGGCATCTCGGCACGCCCGGCGCCATTGGCACCGGCCTGGACGAAGCGGGCCCCGGCCGGCAGCCAGGGACAGCTGCGAGCTGGCGTGTGCAGCTCGAGCACGTGCCAGGACGCTACGTTCATCAGGCCTCCGATGATGTGAATGCAGGCAACATGCCAGCGAATGTGAACGGTGTCAACATCGGCATGCGAGGATGCGACAGTGACTCGGGACAGCTATCACCACGGTGACCTGCGCAACGCCTTGGTGCTGGGCGGTGTCGAGCTGGCCCGGGGTGGAGGTGTCGGCGCGGTCGTCCTGACGAAGTTGGCCCGCAGTGTGGGCGTCTCACCGGCAGCGGCCTACCGACACTTCCCGGGCGGCCACGACGAGTTGCTGGACGCCGTAGGGGAGGTGGCGCGGGCCGAGCTCGCCGGTCGGATGCAGGCCGGGTTGGACGCCGTGCGGGGAAGCCACGCCCCTGTCGTGCTCGCGATGCGCCGCTTGCGGGCAACCGGGCGGGCCTACGTCGACTTCGCGCTGGCCGAGCCAGGGTTGTTCCAGCTGGTCTGCCTGCGCGACCACGATGTCGCCCACCTCGGCGGCGCGGCGGCGTTGCTCATCGGGTGCCTCGACGAGCTGGTGGCGGTCGGGCGCTTGCCGTCGTCCCGGCGTCCGCGCACCGAGGTCGCGGCGTGGGCGGCTGTCCACGGTCTGGCCTTGCTGCTGACCGACGGCCCGCTGCGGACGCTGCCCCGGGCTGAGCGGGAGCGGGTGATTGCCCGCACGCTCGACGTTGTGGGTGCCGGCATCTAGCCGGTGACACCCGCGGCGCGGTCCAGGGCGATCCGTACGAGCACCCGCTCCTCGGCGCGCATCGCCCTGCGATAGTCCTCCCAATCGGGGTGCTCGCCGGCCACCCGGCGGTAGTAGTCCTCCAGCATCGGCAGCGCGGCCGGCAGCCGCACCACCTCGGCGGACCCCTCGACGTGCACCCACGGGCCGTAGAACTCGTCCGGGAAGACGCACAGGACGGCCCGGGGGTCGCGGCTGAGGTTGCGCTCCTTGGCCGATCCCGTGCGGGTCGACACGATCGCCCGCCCCTTGCCGTCGACGGTCACGGCCACCGGCGAGCTCTGCAGGCCGCCGTCGCCGCGTCGGGTCACCATGACGGCATGGGCATGCTCGGCCAGGTAGCTCCGCGCGGCGTCGAGGTCCACAGGCCAACCCTACGAGTGACGCCTACTCTGGTCACCGGCATGGATGCGATCACCGAGGAGGAGCTGCGGCAGCGGCTCGACGAGCTCGGGCCCAGGGACCGCCGCAGGCTGGCCCGTCACCTCCAAGACGTACGCCGGGGCAGGGGCGACGCCGACCGGCTGACCCGGGACCTGCGTACCGCCGAGGCCCTGGTCGCCGCCCGGCGCGACTCGGTGCCGCCGATCCACTATCCCGAGCAGCTGCCGGTCAGCCAGGTCAAGGACGACATCGCCGCGGCGATCGCCGAGCACCAGGTCGTCGTGCTGGCCGGCGAGACCGGCTCGGGCAAGACCACCCAGCTGCCCAAGATTCTGCTGGAGCTCGGCCGGGGCGTCACCGGCCTGATCGGGCACACCCAACCGCGCCGGATCGCCGCCCGGGCAGTCGCCGAGCGGGTCGCCGAGGAGCTCGGCACCGAGCTGGGTGACATCGTCGGTTACACCGTGCGCTTCCACGACCAGACCTCGCCGCAGACCCTCGTGAAGGTGATGACCGACGGCATCCTGCTGGCCGAGATCAGTCGCGACCGGATGCTCTGGGCCTACGACACGATCGTGCTCGACGAGGCGCATGAGCGCAGCCTGACGATCGACTTCCTCCTCGGCTATCTCAAGCAACTGCTGCCGCAGCGACCAGACCTCAAGGTCGTCATCACCTCCGCCACGATCGACCCGGGTCGGTTCTCCAGGCACTTCGACGACGCACCGGTGCTCGAGGTGTCCGGCCGGACCTATCCGGTCGAGGTGCGCTACCGGCCGCAGACCGACGACGACACCGACCAGGTCGGTGCAATCTGCGCAGCTGTCGACGAATTGGCTGCCGAGGGGCGCGGCGATGTCCTCGTCTTCCTGTCCGGCGAGCGCGAGATCCGCGACACGGCCGAGGCACTGCGCGCGACGGTGGACGACCGGACCGAGGTGGTCCCGCTCTACGGGCGGCTGTCGGCCGCCGAGCAGCACCGCGTCTTCGCCCCGCACACCGGCCGCCGGGTGGTGCTGGCCACCAACGTCGCCGAGACCTCGCTCACCGTCCCGGGGATCCGCTACGTCGTCGATCCCGGCACCGCCCGGATCTCCCGCTACAGCCAGCGGACCAAGGTCCAGCGATTGCCGATCGAGGCGATCAGCCAGGCCAGTGCGACCCAGCGGGCCGGCCGTTGCGGCCGGGTCGCCGACGGCATCTGCATCCGGCTCTACGCCGAGGACGACTTTGCCGGGAGGCCGGCGTTCACCGAGCCGGAGATCCTGCGGACCAACCTGGCCTCGGTCATCCTGCAGATGACCGCCCTCGGGCTCGGCGATCTCGACGCGTTTCCTTTCGTCGAGGCCCCGGACCGGCGCAGCGTGCGGGACGGCATCGCGCTGCTTGAGGAGCTTGGCGCGCTCGACGACCAGGGCGGACTCACCCGGATCGGGCGCGGGCTCGCCCAGCTGCCGATCGACCCGCGCCTGGGTCGGATGGTGCTTGAGGCCGAGAAGCTCGGCTGCGTCAGGGAAGTACTCGTCATCGCCGCAGCCTTGTCGATCCAGGACCCCCGGGAGCGACCGACCGACAAGCAGCAGGCCGCGGCCGAGATGCACGCCCGCTTCGCCGATCCGACCTCGGACTTCCTGACCTGGCTCAACGTGTGGGAGCACGTCCGCGAGCAGCAGCGCGAGCTCGGCAGCAGCGCCTTCCGGCGGCTGTGCAAGCGCGAGTTCCTCAACCACCTGCGGGTCCGGGAGTGGCAGGACCTGCACGGCCAGCTCCGGCGCGTCGTACGCACCCTGGATCTCGCGCACGACAGCGCGCCGTCCGGGCCGGCCCAGATCCACCAGGCGCTGCTCGCCGGCCTGCTGTCCCACGTCGGCTTGCGAGACCCGGACAAGCGCGATTACCTCGGCGCCCGCGGCACCCGCTTCGTGGTCGTCCGCGACTCGGCGATTGCCAAGAAGACGCCGCAGTTTGTGATGGCCGCCGAGCTGGTCGAGACCAATCGGCTCTACGGGCGGATGGCCGGCCGGATCGAACCCGAGTGGGCCGAGCGGCTCGGCGCGCACCTGGTCACCCGCGTCTACAGCGAACCGCACTGGGAGAAAAAGCGCGGCAGCGTCGTGGCCTACGAGCGGGTGACGCTCTACGGCGTCCCGCTCGTCACCCGTCGCAAGGTGGCCTACGGCGCAATCGACCCGGAGACCTCGCGGGAGCTGTTCCTGCGGCGCGGCCTGGTCGAGGGGGACTGGGACACCCACCACGCCTTCTTCGCCGCGAATCGTGGCCTGCTCGACGATGTCGAGGAGCTCGAGCACCGGGCCCGGCGCCGCGACATCGTCGTCGACGACAGCGCTCTCTACGACTTCTACGACCAGCGGATCCCGGCCGACGTCGTCTCGGGCGCCCATTTCGACACCTGGTGGAAGCGCGTACGCCGGGACAGCCCCGACCTGCTCACCTTCCGGCTCGAGCAGCTCGTGCAGGGCGTCGTTGACCCAGGTGACTACCCCGATGCGTGGCAGTCCGGCGAGCTCAAACTGCCCCTGTTGTACGAGTTCTCGCCCGGCACGGTCGCGGACGGGGTGACCGTCGACGTGCCGCTGTCGGTGCTCAACCGGGTGCGTGAGCAGGACTTCGAATGGCAGGTGCCCGGCCTGCGGTTGGAGCTGGTGACCGCGCTGATCAGAGCCCTGCCCAAGCAGCTCCGGGTCCGGCTGGTGCCGGCACCCGACACCGCCAGGTCGTTGCTCGAGCAGCTCTCGCCGCGCGAGGAGGCGCTGCTGCCGGCACTGACCCGCGAGGTCCGGGCGCTGCGGGGGGTGCACGTGCCCGTCGACGCCTGGGATCTGGCGCGGGTGCCGGCTCATCTGCGGGTGACCTACCGGGTCCTCGACGACGCCGGTGCAGCGCTCGCCGAGGGCAAGGACCTGGCCGCCCTGCAGCAGCAGCTGGCCAAGCCGATGCAGGCCGCGATCGCCTCAGTGGCGGGGGATCTGGAGCGAGCCGGCCTGACCACCTGGTCGTTCGGCACCATTCCCCGCACGGTCAGTCAGGGTGCGATCGTCGGCTACCCCGCCCTGCTCGACGAGGGGCCTTCGGTCGCGCTGCGTGTGCTCGGGTCGAGCGCCGATCAGCAGGTTGCCCACCGCGCCGGGGTTCGCCGGCTGCTGCTGCTGGCCCTGCCCTCACCGGTCAAGGCCATCACCGGCCGGCTCACCAACGCCGCCAAGCTGACCCTCCAGCGCAACCCGCACGGTTCGGTGGCCGCCCTCATGGCGGACTGCCTCACCGCGGCAGCGGACACCCTGCTCCCGGAACAGGTCTGGGACGGCGAGACGTTCGCCGACCTCGTCGTCCGAGCCCGGCCGGCTATCGAGGACGCGCTGGCTCAGGTGCTCACACAGGTCGAGCGGGTGCTGTCCGCCGCCGCCGAGGTCGAGACCCGGCTCGCAGGCCAGCCCCAGCTCGACGTACGCGCGCAGCTCGACGCCCTGGTGCACAACGGTTTTGTCACCGAGGTCGGGGTGGCGCGGCTGCCGGACCTGGCGCGCTACCTGCAGGCTGCCAGTGTCCGGCTGGACCGGTTGCCGCGCGAGCCGGCCAAGGACCGGGTGCACGCCGCCCGGGTGCACGAGGTGGCCGTCGAGTGGGAGCGGATGCCCGCAGGGGAGCGGCGGGAGCGGGTGCGCTGGATGCTCGAGGAGCTCCGGGTCAGCCTGTTTGCGCCGACGGTCAAGGCGAAGGGGCCGATCTCGGAGCAGCGGATCTACAAGGTGCTGGACGAGGCGCTGGTCTGATCGCCGGCCAGCAGGTGGGCGCGTTCGGTGTCGGTGACCGGTCGGGGGCGACGGTCCGGGCCGACGGCGACCATCGTGGTCCGGCCGATGGCGACCCGCACGCCGGCGTCGATCAGCTCGTGGTGCACGACCAGCGAGGTGGTGCCGATCCGTTCGACGTGCACGGTGACCTCGACGGTGTCGGTCGTGCCGGGGATCTCGCGCAGGTGGTCGCATTCGCTGCGGGCCACCAGCACGTGCCCCCGCAAGGTCCCGCCGTGCTGGGCCATGAAGCGCACCCGCGCGGTCTCCATGAAGACGTAGAACTGCACGTGGTTGACGTGACCCAGCGGATCAAGATCGGCGAACCGGGTCTGGACGGTGATGGTGGTCGACGGCGCGGGCACGACCCGAGAGGGTAGGCGAGCGGTCCCGTCGACAGGTCCCCATCTCGACCACAACAGCAGCAACGGGTCACCGTCGCGGCGGCGTTGGTAACCGAGCGTGGCCCGCGGCAGCAACGCCGCCGCCTCCCCGTTGTTGTGGTCGCTGCGCTGAGCAGCTGCCCATCACCTGCCGGGGGAGCCGCCAGCCTGCCGCCCCCCAGCCCGCCGCCCCCCAGCCCGGTGATCCACGGAAACCGGGGGACCCCCACAAAGATCATCCGGGTGCCCAAGCTTGCGTGGATCACCAGCCCGCCGCCGCTGTCCACAGATCTGCCCGGCCGGCGCGCAGCGGGCCGCAGAGCGCCAGGCTCGCTGCATGACGAAGCCGGTGGCCCGCCTCACCTCACCCGCCCAGTTCGTGGCGTCGCTGCCGGAGCAACTCGGCTACGTCCCGACCGAGAGCCTGGTCGCGCTGTGCCTGCACGAACCCCGCGGGCGGATCGGGCTCATCATGCGCTTCGATCTGCCGGCCGAGCAGCGCGAGACGTTGCTGGCGAAGGAGGTGGTGGCCCGGGCCCGGCATGCCGGTGCGACCCGACTGGCGCTGGCCATCTACACCGACGAGCCGGGCGATCTGGCTCGGCTGCCCCTGGTCGAGTTGGTGACCGACCTGCTCGAGGACGTGCCGGTGACCGAGGCGATCCTCATCCGGCAGGGCCTGTTCTGGTCCTACTTCTGCTGCGACAACCGGTCCTGCTGCCCGATCGAGGGCACGCCGGTGGGCCTTGCCGACGCCGCTTCGTCGGTGCAGCTGCTGCGGGCCGAGCGAGTCCTCGAGGGGCGCACCGTCCTGCCGAGCCGCGCTGCGATCGAGGCACTCATCGCTCCGCCGGTGTTACTCACGGCCGATGCGGCAGCCCAGCGCTGGCTTGCCGCCGACGAGGCGCTGGCCGAGGCGATCGCCGAGCGGGGCCTCGACGCGACCAGGACGCGGTCGGTCGAGACGTGGCGGGCCGTGCTGTCGCGGTGGCGCCGGCCCCCGGCCGTCACCACCGACGAGGAGGTGGCGACGCTGTGCGCCTCGCTCGAGGACGTGATCGTGCGCGACGAGGTCGCGGGGATGTCCGGCCAGTCGGCCAAGCCGCTGCTGGGGCTGCTCGAAGACCTGTGCCGGCGCACCCCACCGCCGTACGACGCGCCGGTCTGCACCCTGCTCGGCTGGGTGTCCTACGTGCAGGGCGGGGGCGCCCTGACGACCATCGCGCTGGACCGGGCCCTTGCCACCGACCCGACGTACCGGCTGGCACTGCTGCTGGACGACGCGCTGCGCGGGCAGGTGCCGCCGGCGGCCCTGCGCAAGGCGATGCAACCCGGGCGCGCTGCCTAGACGAGCGCCGTCGGGTTCCCTCAGCGGTAGGCAGCAGCCTGGCTGCCGTAGAGCTCGACGTACGCGCCGTCGTGGGAGATCAGCCGCTCGTGACTGCCGACCTCGACGACTCGCACGCCGCCGAGGACCACGATGAGATCGGCCATCCGCACGGTGCTGAAGCGGTGTGAGACGAGCAGCGTGATCCGGCCGCTGGCCCGGGACTGCTGGGCGGGCGTCGCGGACCGCTCGAACAACGCGCGCTCGGTCTCGTATTTGCCACAGCGCGCTGGCCCAGCGGGTGCTCACGATCAGTGGGCCGGTCAGGGGGCGGCCGGCTGCGACCGCGCCGACGAGCGCACCGGTGGCGATTGCGAACACCGCAGGGAGCACGCCGCGGGCGGCGAGCAGCCCCACCAGGTCAGCGCCAGGCGCCGGTCGGCACGGACCAGTGACGTGAAGAAGGGCCATTCGGGCCGAGCGATCAGGTTCGCCATGGCGAGGGCGCTCCTTCGCGCAGCGTCTAGGCCAGCCGCCACCGGTAGAGCACGGCTGAGACGGCGGTTGCCAGGTTGAGGCTGCTCACCCCGGCCCGCATCGGCAGTGCGACCACCGCGTCGGCGCGCCCTCGGAGCAGCGGGCCGACCCCGGCCCGCTCGCTGCCGACGACGAGCACGGCGTCGTCGGGGATGTCGCCAAGCAGCGCGCCCTCGGCGTCAAGAATCAGCAGCGGCCCGGTGACGTCGTCGGGGTGGACAGACAGGACAGGCAGGGCGAAGTGCAGGCCGGCGCTGCCGCGCAGGACCGCCGGGTGCCACGGATCCAGCGCGCCCGAGACGGCGACACCGCTGGCGCCGGCGGCCGCTGCGACCCGCACGACGGCGCCGACGTTGCCCGGGTGGCGGGGGTCGTCCAGCAACACCAGCGGGCTGCGCCTGGTGGTGAGTGGGCCGACGTCGCGCGGGGGCCGGTTGGCGAGCCCGGCCACACCGGTCGGGTGCGCCACAGGTCCGACTGTCGCGAGCGACAGCAGGAGCTCCGTGACATCCGGCGCGAGGCGGTCGGCCAGCGCCGCTGCCGACGCCTGATCGGCTACCTTGACGGCCTGCACGAGCCCCGGTGCAAACCGCAGGGCGTGCTTGACCGCGTGGAATCCCTCGAGCGCCACCGTCAGGTCCCCTGTCACCCGGCAAGGGTGCCGCAGATCACGAACTGGGCAGGAACCACCTGCGCCCGCCCGCTGTTGATCCGGTGACATCAGACCGAAGCGAAGGAACCCCTTGACCCTCACCCTGGACGCCCTTTCCAGCTCAGCACGCGCAGCCCTGACCGACCGGCTCGAGCAGCTGCTCGCCCAGCGGGTGCAGGCGTTCGCCGAAAGCACCGTCACGGGCGGCACCGGCGACGCGGCCGATCGCGCCGGCAACGTCGAAGCCATCATCCGGCTTGAGGACCTCGACGCCCGGATCTTCGCGCTGCGTCACCAGCTGGCCGCCCCGGCCGCCACCGAGACCACCGGTGACACCGTCCAGATGGGCAGCCGGGTCGGCATCCGCTTCGGCAAGGACGAGGCCCCGGAGGACTTCCTGGTCGGTTTCCTCGAGCAGTCTGGTGCGGGCATCGAGGTCATCACGCCGTCCAGCCCGCTCGGCCGGGCGCTGCTAGGAGCCGTCGCCGGCGCCGATGTGAGCTACCGCGCCGCCGCCGGCAAGGTCCTCACCGCAACGCTGGTGACCGTCGCGGAGTAGCCAGCAGGCCCTTCGCAGTACCGCCGGCTGCGAGTGACGGGATCTGCGGCGGAGTCCGCCAGCCAACGTCCCGAAGGAATCCTTGTGACGACCCCCACCCCACCCCCTGCCGCCCCCCGCCGCCGGCGGGCCGGCCGCCCGGCCGAGCCTGCCAGGCACGCCCCGGTTCCGGCCGTTCAAGCTGCGCGTACCGATGTCCAGGCCCGCCAGGCCCGCCAGGCCCGCCCGGCCGGCCCGGCCGGCCAGGCAGCCCGCAGGCCGGCGGTCGCTGTTCAGAGCGCCCCCCCGGTCCTGCCACGTGCCGCTGCCGGGCCGACCGGGCCCGTCCCGTCGTTCGCCGAGCTCGGTGTCCCGGCCAACCTGATCGCTGCCCTGGATCGCGATGGCATCTGTTCGCCGTTCCCGATTCAAGTGGCCACGCTGCCCGACACCCTCGCCGGCCGTGACGTGCTCGGCCGCGGGCGGACCGGCTCGGGCAAGACGCTCGCCTTCGGCCTGCCGCTCGTTGTCCGCCTGGTCGGTGGCGCCCGCGTCGCAAAGCGCCCGCGCGCCCTCGTGCTCGTCCCGACCCGCGAGCTCGCCAATCAGGTGCTGGCCGTCGTCCAGCCACTTGCCCGGGTGGCGGGCCTCACCAGCACGGTGGTCTTCGGCGGCGTCGGTCAGAACCCCCAGGTGAAGGCCCTCGCCCCTGGCGTCGACGTACTGATCGCCTGCCCGGGTCGGCTCGAGGACCTCATCGGTCAGGGCTACTGCGACCTGTCGGCTGTCGAGATCACGATCCTGGACGAGGCCGACCACATGGCCGATCTGGGCTTCCTGCCAGCGGTCAAGCGGTTGCTCGACCGCACCCCCGAGGTCGGTCAGCGGATGCTGTTCTCGGCCACCTTGGACAACGGCGTCGACGTGCTCGTCAAGCGCTACCTGCACCAGCCGACGACACACTCGGTCGACCCGGCCATCGCCCCTGTCTCGACCATGACACACCACGTCTTCGCGGTCAGCTCCGCCGACAAGCAGGCCGTCGTGCACGAGCTGGCCGCCGGCCAGGAGCGCAGCCTGCTGTTCATGCGCACCAAGCACACGGCCAAGAAGCTTGCCAAGCAGCTCACCGCCGCCGGCATCCCCGCGGTCGAGTTGCACGGCAACCTCAGTCAAGGCGCCCGCGAGCGCAACCTGTCGGCCTTCACCGATGGCAGCACCCGGGTCCTGGTGGCGACCGACATCGCCGCCCGGGGGATCCATGTCGACGATGTCGCGCTCGTCGTGCACGTCGACCCGCCGACCGAGCACAAGGCCTACCTGCACCGGTCGGGTCGCACCGCGCGGGCCGGCGCCGGCGGCACCGTGGTCACGATCGCGACGCCGGACCAGGCTGGCGAGGTGCGGACCCTCGCCAAGCAGGCGGGCATCCGCCCGACCACCGCCGCGGTCCGCCCGGGCGACGGTGCCATCACCGCCCTCACCGGCCCTCCCGCGGCCTACGTCGAGCCGGTGGCGCTCCCGCCGGAGCAGCCCCGACAGCCGCGCGGTGGTGGCCGGCAGGGGCAGCGCTCGACAACCGGACGCGGCGCGGCCGCTGGCCCGCACGGCGCAGCCAGCGTGCACGGCGCGTCCAGCGCGCACGGCAGCAGCGCGCACGCCGGCAGTGTCCGGGGCGGCAGCGGCGCCGCCAAGACAACCCGCACGCCAGCCGGCCCGGCCCGCACCCGGGCCGAGCTTGCCGCCCGGGCCGGTCAGCCGCCGGCCCGTCGTTCGGCCGGACGCCCGCGCTGACGTTCCACCAAGGTTCTGCGCGCTGGCATAACCACAGCAGCAGCAAAGCGAATCCTGATTGGGTCCCGACCGGGGTGGTCGTTGCCCAAACGGCCCGCAACGGGCTCCGCTCCCCTGCTGGTCTGGTCGTGCGGCGTCGAGGACGTGGGAATGTGACGCAGTGAGCGACCTGACCGACGTGCTCGTGACAACCGGTGGCCAGCCCGACGAGGTTTTTGATGCCTTCACCAGCTGGGTCGTCGAGCGCGGCATCACCCTGTATCCGGCGCAGGAGGAGGCGTTGCTCGAGGTCGTATCGGGCAGCCATGTCGTGCTGGCGACGCCGACCGGCAGCGGGAAGAGCCTCGTTGCCGTCGGCGCCCATTTCGCGGCACTGGCCGCCGGTCGTCGCAGTGTCTACACCGCGCCTATCAAGGCGCTGGTCAGCGAGAAGTTCTTTGCCCTGGTCGAGGTCTTCGGCGCTAAGAACGTCGGGATGGCCACCGGTGACGCGAGCGTCAACCCCGGCGCAAAGATCATCTGTTGCACCGCCGAGGTCCTGGCAAACCAGGCGCTCCGGCAGGGCGCCGCGACTGACATCTCCCTGGTCGTGATGGACGAGTTCCACTACTACGCCGACCCGGACCGCGGCTGGGCGTGGCAGGTGCCCCTGCTCGAGATGACCGGCACGCAGTTCCTGCTGATGAGCGCGACCCTCGGTGACACCCGCCGGTTCGCCGACGATCTGCTGCGCCGCACCGGTCGCGAGGTGGCCGTGGTCAGCAACGCTGAGCGCCCGGTGCCGTTGCGCTTCGAATACGTCCTGTCCCCCTTGCACGAGACGCTGACGGAGCTGCTCGAGACCCACCAGGCGCCGGTCTACGTCGTGCACACCACCCAGGAGTCCTCGGTCGAGCGGGCCCAGGCCTTGATGAGCATCAACGTCTGCAGCAAAGCCGAGAAGGAGCAGATCGCCGGTTTGATCGGTGGTTTTCGTTTCACCACGAAGTTCGGACAGACGCTGAGCCGGCTGGTTCGGCACGGCATCGGCGTGCACCACGCCGGGATGCTGCCTAAATACCGTCGGCTCGTCGAGCAACTCGCCCAGGCCGGCCTGCTCAAGGTCATCTGCGGCACCGACACGCTCGGGGTCGGCATCAACGTGCCGATCCGCACCGTGTTGTTCACCCAGCTCAGCAAGTACGACGGGGTGCGCACCCGCCATCTCAAGGCGCGGGAGTTCCACCAGATCGCCGGTCGGGCCGGTCGGGCCGGCTACGACGTCGCGGGCACCGTGGTCGTGCAGGCGCCCGAGCACACGATCGAGAACGAGCGGGCCCTCGCCAAGGTCGGCGACGACCCGAAGAAGCGCCGCAGCGTCCGGCGCAAGACCCCACCCGAGGGGTTCGTGTCGTGGGGTGAGCCGACGTTCCAGCGGCTGGTGGCTGCCGAACCCGAGACGCTCAGCAGCAGCTTCGTCGTCAGCCACGCGATGCTGCTCAACGTCATCGCCCGCCCCGGCGACGCCTTCGCCACCATGCGCCGGCTGCTGCTCGACAACGACGAGCCCCGCGTCAACCAGCGACGGCATGTGCGGCAGGCAATCTCGGCCTACAGGGCGTTGCTCGCCGGTGGCGTGGTCGAGCGTCTGGCAACGCCCGACGCCGAAGGCCGCACGGTCCGGCTGACTGTCGAGCTGCAGCCCAACTTCGCGCTCGACCAGCCGCTCTCGACTTTTGCGCTGGCCGCCCTCGAGCTGCTGGATCGCGCAGCCCCGTCGTACCCACTGGATGTCTTGTCGGTGCTCGAGGCGACGCTCGACGACCCCCGGCAGGTGCTCTCGGCGCAACGTAAAAAGGCGCGCGGCGAGGCGATCCAGCAGATGAAGGCCGACGGCATCGAGTACGAGGAGCGGATGACCCTGCTCGAGGACGTCACCTGGCCGCGGCCGCTTGCCGAGTTGCTCGGCGCGGCGTACGAGCTGTACGCCCGTGGCCACCCGTGGGTCGTCGACCACGAGCTGCGCCCCAAGTCGGTCGCCCGTGACCTGTGGGAACACGCGATGACCTTCAACGAGTACGTCGGGTTCTATGGGCTGGCCCGGTCCGAAGGGCTCGTCCTGCGCTATCTCGCCGACGCCTACAAGGCGCTGCGGCGCAGCGTGCCGGAGCTCGCCCGCACCGAGGAGCTCGACGACCTGACCGAGTGGCTCGGCGAGCTGGTCCGTCAGGTCGACTCGAGCCTGCTGGACGAGTGGTCCGAGCTGGTCGCGGGCGGCGGAGCGGTCGTCGTCGCGCAGGCCCCGCCGGTCGTCACCCGCAACAGCAGGGCCTTTCGGGTGCTGGTCCGCAATGCGATGTTCCGCCGGGTCGAGTTGGCCGCGCTGCGCCGGTGGGATCTGCTCGCCGAGCTCAACCCCGACATCGACTGGAAAGCAGCGCTTGTGGGCTACTTCGCGGAGCATGATGCGATCGGCACCGGTCCGGACGCTCGTGGTCCTGGGCTGTTGCTCGTCGAGCAGGGGCCCGACAACTGGCAGGTCCGGCAGATCCTCGACGACCCGGCCGGCGATCATGACTGGGGCATCACCGCCGAGGTCGACCTCGCGGCGTCTGACGCCGAAGGCACCGCTGTGCTGCGCATCACCGCCGTCGACCAGCTCGGCGCCGGCTGGGTTTCCTGACCTGCGCCGATCATGGATCTTGTGCGGTTGCGCCGAGCGCGACGGCTCTGCACACGTCCCATGATCGGCGGGGATCGGGGCGGTCTGTCAGTGCGGGAGCAGACCCGAGGTCTGCATCGCCCGGCCGTAGCCGGTGTCGAAGGCGACCCGCAGCAGCTGGCGGGTGTCGGTGGTGGCGCGCCGTCGAAGGCTCCGCCAGGAGGCGTACGACGAGGTGGCGTCCTGCGGCCGACCGGTGAGGTCGGCTCGGGCGACCGTGGCGCCCAGGCGGGCGGCTTCGAGCAGCTGGCTGCGGGAGGCCCGGGGGGCGGCCGGACGGGCATGGGCGGGGGGTCGGACGGAGGTCAACGGGATTCCTAGAGCGGGCTGCCGGGGGCCGAT
>JAYTOZ010000042.1:0-5357 GCA_043747515.1 Frankiales bacterium
TACACCGGCGTGGGAACGGTCGAGTTCGTGCTCGATCGGGCCGGCGCCTTTTTCTTCCTGGAGATGAACACCCGCCTGCAGGTCGAGCACCCCGTCACCGAGCTCGTCACCGGGCTCGACCTGGTTCACCTGCAGTTGCTGGTCGCGCAAGGTCTGCCGCTGCCGCCTGAGGTCGCTGCTGCCCGCCTGACCGGCCACGCGGTGGAGGTCCGGCTCTACGCCGAGGATGCCGCTTTCCTGCCCCAGCGCGGCACGCTGAGGTGCTTCGAGGTGCCGGGTGACGTCCGCGTCGACAGCGGGGTGGCGGCCGGCTCGGTCGTCGGCGTGCACTACGACGCGCTCCTCGCCAAGGTCATCGCGCACGCGCCGACGCGGGCGGAGGCCAGCGCCAAGCTCGCCGGCGCGCTCGCCCGGTCCCGGCTGCACGGGGTCGTCACCAACCGCGACCTGCTCGTGCGGCTGCTGCGGTCCTCGGCCTGGCTCGGCAACGACGTCGACACCGGCTTCTTCGACCGCAACGACCCGGCGGTCCTCGGCGCACCGGTCGATGCCCCCACCCACCGACTGCACTGCGTCGCCGCGGCCCTCGCCGGCGCGGCCGCGCGCACTCAAGGGTTCCCGACCGGTTGGCGCAACGTCCCGAGCCAGCTGCACACCGCGTCGTACGACGGGGTGCGGGTGGACTATGCGCACCGGCGCGACGGCCTGGTGGTGCAGGTGGACGGGGAACCGCTGGACATCCGGCTGTGGTCCGCCACCGCCGACCGGGTGGACCTCGAGGTGGACGGGATCCGCCGGGAGTTCCTCATCTGCGGCGAGGACGTCGACTCCTGTCTCGGCCACACCCGCCTCACCGAGGACGCCCGCTTCTCGGTGCCAGCAGCCACGCTGGCTGAAGGTTCGCTCACCGCCCCGATGCCGGGCACGGTGCTGCGGGTCGCCGTGACGGTCGGCGACCCGGTGGCTGCCGGGGACGTCCTCGTCGTCCTGGAAGCCATGAAGATGGAGCACGGCGTCCGCGCGCCGGTCGACGGGTTCGTGCGCGAGCTGCTGGTCGAGGTGGGCGACCAGGTCGATGCCGGCACGGTGCTCCTGGTCGTGGCGGCAGCCGGCAGCTGAAGCGGGAACGTCCTCGACGGCAAAGGCGGGACGTGCAGCACACTACGGCCATGATCTGCACCCCTCAGCGCCTGCGCCTTGCAGTCCTCGTCACCTCCAGCACCCTCGTCGCCGGGCTGCTCGTCGCCGGAGCCCCCGCCGCCGGGGCGGCGCTGCCGCTGGCCGGCCGGGTCGTCACCCTCGACCCTGGCCATAACGGCGGGAGCGCGGCACACCCGGAGCTCATCAACCGGGTGGTTTACGCCGGCGGCGGCGTCTACAAGGCCTGCAACACCGTCGGCACGGCGACCCGCCGCGGCTACAGCGAGCACGCCTTCAACTGGGATGTCGCCAACCGGGTCGCGAAACTGCTGCGGGCCAAGGGCGCCCGGGTGGTGTTCACCCGCTCCAGCGACACCGGTGTCGGCCCGTGCGTCGACGTCCGCCCGGCCATCGCGAACCGGGCCGGGTCCGATGCCGTGGTGTCGATCCACGGTGACGGCAACTTCGCCGCCGGGGCCCGGGGGTTCCATGTCATCGAGCCGGTCGCACCGCCCGTCACAGCTCGCGTCCGCAGCAGCTCCGACCGGCTTGCCCTCGCGCTGCGCTCGGCGTTCCGAAGCACGACCGGCATCCCCTACGCCAACTATCTAGCCGGCGGGGACGGCCTGGACGCCCGCCGCGACCTGGGCAGCCTCAACCTGTCTACCCGCCCGGTGGTCTTCATCGAGTGCGGCAACATGAAAAACGGGGCCGACGTCGCACTGATGGGCTCGCCGTCCGGTCGCCAACGGATCGCCGCTGGTATCAGCAACGGCATCGCCGCCTTCCTGCGCCGCTAACTGGTGACGTCTTCGGGCTGCTCCACTGTCAGTTCGCCATCGGCGTACCGCTTGCGGAGCACCTTCTTGTCGAACTTGCCGACACTGGTCTTCGGCACCTGTTCGATGAAGGTCCAGCGCTCGGGCAGCCACCACCGGGCGACGCTCTGGGCGAGGAACTCCGCAAGCTCGGCCGGCGTCGCCGAGGCGCCGGGCTTGAGCACGACGCAGGCCAGCGGGCGCTCGTCCCACCGCTCGTCCGGAACTGCGACGACCGCCGCCTCCCGGACCGCAGGATGGCCCATCAGGGTGTTTTCGAGCTCGACCGAGCTGATCCATTCCCCGCCGGACTTGATGACGTCCTTGCTCCGGTCGGTGATCTGCACGAACCCGTCGGCGGTGACGCTGGCGACATCACCGGTGCGCAGCCAGCCGTCCTGGAATTTCTCCGGGTCCGGTTCCTGCGGCTCGTCCGGCTGGGCGTAATAGCCACCGGTGACCCAGGGTCCGCGGACCTGCATCTCGCCCACCGACGTACCGTCCCAGGGCAACTCGGCGCCGTCCTCCGCGATGAGGCGCAGCTCCACCCCGGCCAGGATGCGCCCGGTTCTCGCGCGGTACGACCAGGCGTCGCCGGGCTGGCCCTTTGGCGGGTGGGCGATCGCCGCCAGCGGTGAGGTCTCGGTCATCCCCCAGGCCTGCACGATGTGCACGCCGTGCCGGTGCTCAAAGGCCTGCATGAGCGACAGCGGCACCGCCGCGCCGCCGCAGGCGACGAGCCGTAAGGAGGACAGATCGGTCGGGTGCTCGTCGACGTGGGACAGCAGGTCGTGCCAGATCGTCGGGACGGCGCCGGCGATGGTCGGCCTGAGCTCGGCGATCATCCGGGCCAGTGGCTCGGCCTGCAGAAACCGGCCGGGTAGCACGAAGTCGGCGCCGGCCAGCCAGCCGGCGTAGGGCAGCCCCCAGGCGTTGGCGTGGAACATCGGCACCACCGGCAGGATCCGGTCGTGCTCGGACAACGCGAACGCGTTGCCGCCCGCGCACGCCATCGAGTGCAGGACGGTCGACCGGTGGCTGTAGACGACGCCCTTGGGATGACCCGTCGTCCCGCTGGTATAACACAACCCGGCCGGTGTGCGTTCGTCCAGCTCCGGCCAGTCGTACGTCGGGGTAGCGGCCGCCAGCAACTCGTCGTACGCGTGGACGGGCACGTTGCCAAGCACGCTGGTGTCACCCTCGCCCACGACGACATAGGCCTGCACCGCGGTCAGCTCGGCCGCGACGCGGGCGAGCACCGGCAGCACACTGGCGTCGACGATGACGACGCTGTCCTGCCCATGGTTGATGACATAGGCCAGCTGCTCGGGGAACAGGCGCAGGTTCAGCGTGTGCACCACCGCCCCCATGGACGGCACGGCCAGGTAGGCCTCGAGGTGTTCCTGGGTGTTCCACATCAACGTGCCGACGCGGTCTCCCGGTCGGACGCCCAGGCCGGCGAGTGCGCTGGCGAGCCTCGTCGCCCGATCGCCGACCTCGGCATAGGTGGCCGAACGGACCGTATCCCCCTCGACGGTCTGCACGACGCTGGTCGCGTAGACCCGCTGGCCATGGCGCAACATCGCCGTGATCGTCAGGGCGGAGTCCTGCATCGTGCTGAACTGCTGGGTCACGCGGAACCTCCTGTGTGTCCTGGTTCACAGGCTACCGAGTCGTCAGGGGCCGCCGCCGTCGACACCGGGCGACCCACGTACCGTTGCGACCGACCGCGAACCGGAGCGTGGAGGTGTCATCGTGGGGGCCTGGCGCCGATGCGAGCAGTGCCGAAGAGTGCTTGCCGAGCGCGAGTTCGACGAGGGCCAGACGACGTGCCGGACTTGCCGGACAGGCCCGGTCCCGAAGGTGCGGGCCGCCCGGGCGTCCGGCGTGACGACGGTGAGGACCAAGCCCATCGCAGCGCCGGCCGACCCGGCGCCGCGCCGGCCCCTCGTCGGGGTTGCCGGCAGTGGCGACCTCGAGGTGCGGGAGCGCCGCGCCCGCCGGACAGCGCTTGCCGCCCTCGCCGAACAGCACCCCGACGATTTCGAACAGCTCCTGTTGGCTGCCCGCCGGGCCGAGGGCCTGCGCGTCTAGGGGCCGAGCTACCCCCGTGCTGCTGCTATCGTTTCGGACCGTACGGCTATCAGCGCCGCTAGCTCAATTGGCAGAGCAGCGGACTCTTAATCCGCGGGTTCGGGGTTCAAGTCCCTGGCGGCGCACCCGTTGGACCTGGGGTTTCACCTCAGGTCAGTTGCTTCGCTGTTCTTGGCTGGTGCCGTCTCTATGCCGTCCTCATCGGGCCCTGCTGGGCCTCGCCCCACGGGGCGGTCTCCATACTGGCGGCGGCCTCAAGGGCGAGCTCAGGCACCACGTGCGAGCACGTCCCGAGGGTCAGGCTGATCTGGGAGTGCTCGCGCACCTGCATGGCCACGCGAGCCGGAACTCCCTGCTGCAGCAGGAGCGTCGCTGCGGTGTGGCGAGCGTCATGCAGCCGGGCGTCCCGGACCCCGGCACGATCGAGCAAGGCCTTCCATGCTCTCCAATCCGCTCGCGGGTCGATCGGCTTGCCATCGACTTGGGCGAACACCAGGTCGTGTTCCTGCCAGGCCTGGGCTGCGTACTCCCGCTCCTGCTGCTGCTCCTGCCTGTGGGTCTGCAGGCCGCGCCGGAGCGACGCCGGGAGCGCGATCGTTCTACGGCCAGCCTGGCTCTTGGGCTCGACCATCACCAGCCCCTGGCCCTTGCGTCGCTGCAGGGCGCGCCGGACGGTCGGTGATCCGCCGTCGAAGTCGATGTCGTTCCACGTCAGTCCCAGCGCTTCACCCTGGCGCGGGCCCAGCGCAAGCGCGATCGACCAGCGGGCCGCGTTGCGGTCGAGCTTGGCCGCGTCGAGCAGCCGGCGGGCCTGCTCGGCGCGAAGCGGTTCTACCTCCCTGCGGCGCAGGCTCGGCGCGTCAACGAGCGTGCAGACGTTCCGGGCGACCCGCGACCTGTGGACGGCGCGGGGAGCCGGCTTCCGGCTGCCGGGCCTACCCACTGCCGGATACCGGACTGCACCCCTCTGAGTCCTACGGACATGAGCAAGTCGGTGTTGTTCCTGGGCGCTTGGGCTCTCCTTGCTGGTTGCGGGTCGTCGCCGAGCACGCCCACGTCAGCGCACGTTGACGAGTGGTACCCCTCAAGGAACTCGGCCATCGTGTCCTCGGCCACGCAGAAGCCCGGGACGCATCCACCGGGAGCCGTCGTCGCCGACCTCGCCCGCTGCGCGGATGGCGCGGTTGTTCGGCCGTCCAGTCGCGTCCGAGCAGCAGAGGACTGGCGGGACAGGTCGTCCGTGACCACCCGGAAGGCCAGGCGCTCGAGGTCGTAGCCCAGGCGGCCTTCCTGCCGCTGCGCCTC
>JAYTOZ010000043.1:0-2744 GCA_043747515.1 Frankiales bacterium
GACCCCGGACGGGTCCGGGGCGGTGACGTGGTGGGCGTCGGCGGCGAGGCCCGCGCCAGCCAGGTGACCGTGTACCCGGGCGCCTCGGGCGGCGGCAAAGTCAGCCCGTTCGAGCACCATGATGCCGGCGCCCTCACCGAGGACGAACCCGTCCCGGCCCTTGTCGTAGGGACGGCTGGCCCTGTGCGGCGCGTCGTGTCTGGTCGACAGCGCGCGCATCTGCGCAAACCCCGACAGGGGCAGCGGGTGCACACAGGCCTCCGAGCCACCAGCAACGACGACATCGGCCCGGCCGCTGCGCAAGAGCTCGAGGGCCACCGCGAGGGCCTCCGATCCGGACGCGCAGGCGCTGACCGGACAGTGCACCCCACCACGGGCACCCAGTTCCAGCCCGACCGTCGCGGCCGGGCCGTTCGGCATCAGCATCGGCACGAGGTGCGGGCTGACCGCCCGCGGCCCCTTCTCGCGGAGCACGTCGGCCTGACCCAGGATCGTCAGCGCGCCACCGATCCCGGAGCCGACGACGACGGCCAACCGCTCCGGGGCGACCTGCGGGGCGCCGGCATCGGCCCACGCCTCTCGGGCGGCCACGAGCGCAAGTTGCTGCACACGATCCAGGGTCCGGGCCTCGATCCGCCCGAGCCGGCCGGTGATGTCGACGGTGGCTGCCAGGCGGGCCGGCAGCTCGGCGAACTCCGGCTCGTGTAGCAGCCGGACCCCCGAGCGGCCCTCGAGCAGCCCCGACTCGAGCGCAGCCACGTCGGCGCCGAGCGGGGTGATGGCGCCAATCCCCGTGATCGCGACGGCAACCGTCACGCAGCGACCCCGGCATCGGAGATGTACTTCACGGCGTCACCGACGGTCGTCAGTTGCTCGAGCACCTCATCGGGGATGCGCACGCCGAACTTCTCCTCGCAGGCCACCACGACCTCGACCATGGTGAGCGAGTCGATGTCGAGGTCGGCCTCGAAACGCGCCTCGGGCACGACCTTCTCGACGGCGGTGCCGGCGACCTCATCGAGGACGGCGGCGAGCCCGGCGAGGACATCGGGGGTGTTTGCAGTCGTCATAGGGGTCTCCTGGTGGTTCGCATGGGTGGTGGGTTGATCTTGCGGTCGAGCGGGGGTGCTTGGCCAGTCCGGATCAGGGACAGCGGACGACCTGGCCGGCGGCGGTCAACCCGGCACCGAAGCCGAACAGCAGCACGGCGTCGCCGCGTCGGATGGCACCTTCCTCGTGCAGACGGGCGAGCGCCAGCGGGACCGAGGCCGCACTGGTGTTGCCGCTGTCGACGACGTCACGGGACACCGCGACGGTGTCGGGCAACCCGAGGGCCTTCACAACCGACTCGGTGATCCGCAGATTGGCCTGGTGAGGGACGAACGCCGCGAGCTCTGCCGGCTCGATCCCAGCCCGCTCACAGGCCCGCCGGGCGAGCCCCGGCAGCGCGCCGGTAGCCCAGCGGTAGATCGCCCGGCCGTCCATTTTGAGCCGCAACGGCTGGCCGTCGATGACAAGCTTCTCGTGCTGGCCACCGTCGTGGGTCCAGACGACCGGCCCGATCCCGTCGTGCTCGGCCAACCCGACGAGCGCCGCGCCAGCGCCGTCCCCGAACAGAAACGCCGTGCCCCGGTCGTCCGGGTCCACCATCGGCAGCAGCTTCTCGCTGCCGATCACGAGCACCGTGTCGGCGCTGCCGGCCCGCACCGCGTCGGCAGCGAGCGCCAGGGCGTAGGTGAAGCCCGCGCAACCCGCACCGATGTCGGAGGCCCCGGCTTCGAGGGCGCCGAGCCGCGACGCGACCTCAGGGGACCCGCCTGGCAACGGCCCCGGCATCGAGCAGGTCGCCAGCAGCACCAGACCGACCTGGGACGGGTCGATGCCGGCCGCGGCGAGGGCTTTGCCACCCGCGCTGACGGCCATGTCCACGACCGACTCGTCGTCGCCGGCCACCCCGCGGGTGACGATGCCGCTGCGTTCCCGGATCCACGTATCGCTCGAGTCCGTCCGCTCGGCGATGGCCAGGTTGTCCTGCCGTACGCCGGGGCGGTGCGCCCCCAGTCCGAGCAGCGCCGCGCCCCTCATCCGACACCGACCGGCAGGTCGGCCGGGGTCTGCAGGGAGCTCAGCTGCGCCGTCGGCAGGGCCCGCTTGGCCAGCCCGGCCAGCACCCCACCTGGGGCCACTTCGACGACGTGCGTGGCGCCGGTCAGCGAGGCCAGGCACAGATCGAAGCGGACCGGTCGAGTGAGCTGGCCGACGAGCCGGTCGAGCACTTCGCGACCGTCGATGAGCCAGGCCCCGTCGGCGTTCGCCACGATCGGGCAGGTCGCGGTGCCGGGGTCCAGGGCGTCCACCCGGCGTTGCAGCTCCTGGACGGCCGGCAGCATCGCCCGGGTGTGGAAGGCGCCCGCCACGTCGAGCCGGCGGACCCGGGCCCGCCCCGGCGGGGCGGCGGCGAGCGCGTCGAGCGCCCCGACGGCGCCGCCGAGCACCAGCTGGCCGGCCACGTTGACTGTCGCCACCTCCAGGCCGAGGTCGGCCGCCGCCCGGCGTACATCCGCGTCCACACCGCCGAGCACAGCGGCCATCCCGGTCTGGACCGCCGCGGCGGCGGCGGCCATCGCCGCGCCACGGGCACCAGCGAGCCCGACGGCCTCGTCGAAGCTCAGCACGCCGGCGACGGCGGCGGCGGCCAGCTCGCCGACGCTGTGCCCACAGACCACGTCGGGCCCGCGGCCCTC
>JAYTOZ010000044.1:0-1801 GCA_043747515.1 Frankiales bacterium
CGAGGGCCCGGCTGCTGCGCACCAAACTCGTCGTCGCCGGCGCCTACGCCGCGGCGGCGGTCGTGTTCGTGCCCGCGGTCTCCCTCGCCATGGGTGCGGTCGCCTTCGGCTGGTCCGCCGTCCAGACACCGCTCGCCGGTGCGCTCGGGGTCAACACGGGACTGTCCAGGCTCGCCCTCGGTACGGCGTACGTCGTGGCGACGCAGGCCGTGGTGGTCGCGCTGGCCTTTTGGTTCTCGACGCTGACCGATGCGCCGCTGTCTGCCGTCGGCGGGGCGGTCGTGCTGGTCGTCGTCTCGGAGATCCTTGATCAGGTCACCGCGCTGGGATCGCTGCGCAGCGGCCTGCCGACGCACTACTGGCTGGCCTGGCTCGATCTGCTCGTCGACCCCGTCAACACCGGGCAGATGACCAGGGGTTTGCTGCAGATGCTCCCATGGGTCGTCGGTCCGCTGCTGCTGGCGTTTCGACACTTCAGCCGCAAGGACATCCTGAGTTGATTCGCCTCAGCGGAGCCCGGCCAGGCTCTGCCGGGCGACGGGGGCCTGCAGCACGTTGAAGTGCGGGTTGAGCGCGAGCGCATTGGCCAGGTCGGTCCGGGCGGCGGCCCGGTTGCCCATGGCGGCCTCGATCATCCCGCGGTGGAACAGAAACAACGCATTGTGCCAGCCGGTCGAGGCGGCCTTGCCGGCCCAGCCGAGCGCCTCGGGGTAGCGCTTGTTGACATAGTTGGCCCAGGCGCAGGCGTCGGCCATCTCAAGGAACGGCCGGACCTTCCAGCCGGCCGCGCAGAACGTCAGGGCCTGCTTGGCGTCGCCGTGGTCGGCCTCGAACAGGGTGGGCTCAACGTCGAGGGCGACCCCCGCGCTCTGGAACAGCCGCTCCTCGGTCCGGAACAGGGCGTACTGCCGGGCAGCGTCCGGGTCGCGCAGGGACTGTTCGAGCTCGGCCAGCTCGAGGACGTACTGCGGCTGGGGGATCGCATTGACCACGGTGCGGTAGTCGGTCAGGGCCTGCTGGGTCTGCCCGAGCGCAACCTCGGCTTTGGCCCGGCCGGCCAGCAGCGTGAAGTCTTTCGGCGCTGCGTCGAGCCCGGCCTGAAAATGGCGAAGGGCCGCCGCGGCGTTGCCCCCGTAGTTGAAGGCCAGCTCACCGAGTGCGTTCTGTGCGAACGAGGTGCCCGCGCCGTTCGCGGAATCCTGCAGTGCACGTTCGAGGGCGGCCTGCGAGCCACCGATGTCGCCGCGCAGTTCCAGGACGTAGGACGCCCGGGTGAACGCCGGTACGCCGGGCAGCAGCCGATTCATCGTGTCGATCGCCGCGGCAGCCTTGTCGTACTCGCCGAGTTGGGTGTAGGCGTCCCCGAGCGCGCCGAACAGGGTGCTGTTGAAGCGGTTGATCGCGATCCCCGTCAAGGCGGCGTCCCGGGCGGCGGTGAAGTTGTGCAGGCCGTTCTGCAGCGCGGCCTGTGCGCCGTACCCGGCGAAGTTCTTCGTCGCGTCGAGCTTGAGCGAGCGGGCCACCGCACCGGTGGCCTTGGCGTAGTAGCTCGGATCGACGGTGATCTTGGCTCGCTGGACGTAGGCCAGGCCAAGATCGGCCCAGGTCTGGTAGTCGTCCGGCCGGGCGACGAGGTGCGCCTGGGCTGCCGCGATCGACTGGGCGAGCGGGTCCTGCACCGCGGCGGGGGCGGTGGAGGGCGACGTGCTCGGGGGGTCGCTACGACGGTCCGGCGAGCCGACCAGCGAAAAGGTGGTGAGCAGGCCGATGGCGAGGGCGACGACCGCGCCGCCCGACACCA
>JAYTOZ010000045.1:0-3920 GCA_043747515.1 Frankiales bacterium
GGCCCCGGCATGGCCGGCTGGGACTTCGCGCACTGCCTGCCCTACTTCAAGCGGATGGAGAACTGCCTCGCCGGCGGCGACGAGTTCCGCGGCACGACCGGACCTCTCGTGCTCGAGCGGGGTCCAGCGACCAACCCGCTGTTCGGGGCGTTTCTGGCAGCCGCAGAGCAGGCCGGCCACGCCCGCACCGATGATGTCAACGGCTTCCGGCAGGAGGGGTTTGGCCGTTTTGACCGCAACCTGCACCGCGGCCGCCGGCTCAGCGCCGCCCGGGCCTACCTGCACCCGGTGCTGTCCCGGCCCAACCTCACCCTGAGGACCCGAGCCTTTGTGACGAAGGTGCTGTTCGAGGGCGCCCGCGCGGTCGGCGTGGAGTACCGCCACGGCCGCGGTCACGTCAAGCGGGTGTACGCCGCGGAGGTCGTCCTGTCCGGCGGCGCGATCAACACCCCGCAACTGCTGCAACTGTCCGGGGTCGGCAATGCCAAAGACCTGCGTGAGCTGGGCGTCGACGTCGTGGTGGATTTGCCCGGTGTCGGGGCAAACCTGCAGGACCACCTCGAGGTCTACATCCAGCACGCCTGCACCCAGCCGGTGTCGATCGCGCCGGGCATGAAGAAGTGGCGCGCGCCGCTTATCGGGGCTCAGTGGCTGTTCCTGCGCTCCGGCCTCGGGGCCACCAACCACTTCGAGGCAGGCGGGTTCGCCCGCAGCAACAACGATGTCGACTATCCCAACCTGATGTTTCACTTCCTGCCGATCGCCGTGCGCTACGACGGGTCGATGCCGGCCGGTGATCACGGCTACCAGGTGCACATCGGTCCGATGTACTCCGACGTCCGGGGAACGCTGAAGATCGTGTCGACTGATCCGGCGGTGCACCCTGCGCTGCGCTTCAACTATCTGTCAACCGAGAACGACCGCAAGGAGTGGGTGGAGTGCATCCGCGTCGCGCGCGAGATCCTTGCGCAGCCAGCACTCTCGCCGTACGACGGCGGTGAGATCTCGCCGGGGCCGCAGGTCGAGACCGACGAGGAGATCCTGGCCTGGGTCGCCAAGGATGCCGAGACCGCCTTGCACCCCTCGTGTACGGCTCGGATGGGCACCGACCCGATGGCGGTCCTAGACCCGGAGACGATGGCCGTGCACGGCACGCAGGGTCTGCGGGTCGCCGACGCCTCCGCGATGCCCTACGTCACGAACGGCAACATCTACGCGCCGGTCATGATGCTCGCCGAACGGGCCGCTGATCTCATCCTCGGACGCGCGCCACTGGTGGCCGAGCACGTGGCGTTCTACCGCCACCGGGACCACGTGCCGGCCGCGACCTGAGATGCGTGACGGCCCGGCCTGCAGGGGGCCGGGCCGTTGCGCGTTCCGGAGCGCTCAGGCCGTGAACCAGCCGGCCGGCTTGGGGTCGGTGTTGTGCCAGATGTGCTTGCTCTCCTGGTACTCCGCAAGCCCCGTGGGGCCGAGCTCACGGCCGTTGCCGGAGCGGCCGAAGCCACCCCACTCGGCCTGCGGCACGTAGGGGTGGTAGTCGTTGATCCACACCGTGCCGTGCCGTAGTGCGCCCGCGACCCGGTGCGCACGGGCCGCGTCGGAGGTCCACACCGCCCCGACGAGGCCGAACTCGGTGTCGTTGCCCAGTACGATCGCCTCCTGCTCGGTGCTGAACCGCTCGATCGTCAGCAGCGGGCCGAACACCTCCTCGCGGACCACGCGCATCTCCCGCGTGCAGTCGGCGAACACCGTTGGCCGGTAGAAAAACCCGGCCTGCAGCTCCGCCTCGTCGGGCCGGTGTCCGCCGGCGACGAGCCGAGCGCCCTCAGCCAAGGCTGATGCGACGTACGCCTCGACCCGTTCGCGCTGCTGGGCGCTGACCAACGGCCCGGACTCGCTGCCCTCGTCCAGCCCATTGCCGAGCCGGATCCGGTCGGCGCCAGCCGCCACCCCGGCCACAACCGCGTCGTAGACCTCGTCCTGGACGATGAGACGTGCGCCGGCCGAACAGACTTGGCCGGCGTGCAGGAACACGGCGGTGAGGGCGTTATCGACGACGGTGTCGAGGTCGGTGTCGGCGAACACGATGTTGGGGTTCTTGCCACCGAGCTCGACCGCGACCTTCTTCACGGTGTCGGCCGCAGAGCGCAGGATCGCCTGCCCCGTCGCGAGGCCGCCGGTGAACGAAACCATATCGACCGCTTCATGGGCGACCAACGCCGCACCGACCGAGCCCCCGCCCAGAACGAGGTTGACGGTGCCGGGCGGCACGCCCGCCTCCGCCAGCAGCTCGACGAGCCGGATCGTCGTCAGAGGGGTGAGCTCGCTGGGCTTGACGACCATGGTGCAGCCCGCCACGAGGGCGGGGGCGAGCTTCCACGAAATCTGCAGGAGTGGGTAGTTCCACGGCGTGATCAACGCGCAGACTCCGACCGGCTCGTGCACCACGCGGCTCACCACGTGGGGACGCCCGGTGTCGACGAGCCGCCCGGCGTCCTGACCGGCCAGACTGGCGTAGTAGGCGAAAACGGCTACCACGTCGTCCACGTCCAGCCGGCTCTCGACGAGGGTCTTTCCCGTGTCGAGGGTCTCGGTCCGGGCGATGTCCTCCTTGTCACGGACCAGCAGCGCCGCAACGCGGGAGAGCAGCGCGCCACGCTCGCGGGCCGGGGTCCGCGGCCACTGGCCGGTGTCGAACGCCGACCGGGCTGCACGCACAGCCCTGTCGACGTCGACCGGTTCGGCCTGGTCGACTTTGGCCACGATGCTCTGGTCGTAGGGGTTCACGACCTCCGCGGTGACCCCGGCCGACCCCGGGACCCAGGTCCCGTCCAGGAAGAGCGTCCCGCGGGCAGTGATCAGCTCGTCTTGAGCCACGCGCTGACCTTGTCGGGGTTGGCCGCGATCCACTTCTTCGCCGCGTCCGCGGGACTCATCTTGTCCTCGGCGATGTACTTCGCGACCAGATTCTGATCGGCGTTGGCCCAGGTGAAGTTTCTGATGAGGCCGTACGCCGGGCTGCCCGAGTCCGCCAGCTTCTTGCTGACGATCTTGTCCAGCACGTAGAGCGGGTAATCGCACGCGACCTTCTCGGCGTTGGCGTCACAGCCGGTCTTGTAGGCGGGCAGGTTCACCTTGACCAGCGGCACTTCGGACATGAACCACTGCGGGTCGTAGAAGTAGCCCAGCAGCGGCGTCTTGTGCGCCTGCGCCTGGCGGAACGCGGTGATGAGGGCCGCCTCGCTGCCGGCGTAGACGACCTTGTAGTTCAAGCCGAGATTCTTGACCAGCGCGCCGTCGTTGGTCACAAAGGACGGGTCGCCGTCGAGCATCTGTCCCTTGCCACCGGACTCGGAGGTCTTGAACATCGAGGCGTACTTGTTGAGATTCTTGGACTCGGTGATGTCGGGGTACTTCGCGGCCATCCACGGCGGCACGAACCAGCCGATGACGCCCTTGTTGCCGGTCGGGCCGACCTCGACGGCGACTTTTTGGCCGGCGATGTATTTCTTCTTGAGGTCGTCGTGGCCCCAGTTCTCCACCACCGCGTCGATCTCCCCGGTGCTGAATCCCTGCCACGCCACCTCCTCCTTGAGGTCCTTCTTGGTCACCGTGCAGCCGAGCTTGCTCTGGGCGACCTCGGCGATGACCGCCGCGTTGGCCTCGTAGCCGACCCATGGGTTGACCGCGAGGTTGACCGTGCCGCAAGGAACCGCCTTCGCCCCGTCGGCGGCCGGCTTGGCCGCGCTGGTGTTCGAGCCGATCTTGGCACCGCCACAGCCGGTGAGTGCGACGGCGAGGGCCGTGACCACCAGGCCGGTCCGCAGGGCGGGGCTGGGCCGGGAAGCAGGAAGTGGCAGTCGCACAGGTGGGCCTCTCAGTGGTGACCGCCGAGGTGGTCAGCTGTCTCCCGCCGG
>JAYTOZ010000046.1:0-1810 GCA_043747515.1 Frankiales bacterium
CTGCGCTTAGGACCGCACCCGCCCGCGACAGTCGCGCTGCTACTCGCGCAGCAGGCCCTCGCGCAGTCCGTGCTCGGGCGCACCGAGCAGGCCCGCGCAGGTGCCGTGGACGCGCTCGCGGCGGCGGTGACATGCGCGGACCCGGCCGCGCTGCTGCTGGCGGTGCACGCTCGCGTTGACACCCTCGACTGCCTCAGTGACCCCGGCGAGCGCAGGGCCCTGGCTGACCGCGCGCTGGCCGTGACTCCCGGCGCCCGGCAGCCCTTGACACGGCTGTGGGCTTTGCTCTGGCGCCTTGACGCCGCCTATCAGGACGGCGACCCGGCCGCTGTCGCCGAGGAGATCGCCCGGCTGGAAGCGCTCGTCGCCGGCTTGCCGTTGCCGCTGGCGCGTTGGCATCTGCTCCGGGTCCACGCAGCGCATGCCGCAGTTGTCGGCGACCTCCCCCAGGCGCGCGCCTGCAACGACGAGGCAGCCAGAGTCAGCCTCCAGGACCCGTCATCGCATGGCATGTCCTCGGCCTTCCGGGTCTGCATGGCCATGCTGACCGGTGACCCGACCGAGTTGGGCGAGCACTGGTTCGCAAGCATGCAAGGCGCCCCCGACATCCCAGTCATCGACGCCAACAAGGCCGCGGTCCTGGTGTTGCTCGACCGCCGCGACGAGGCCGAAGTGCTGTACCGAAAAGTGCTAGCAGTGGCCCCGACGATGCAACGCAACGCAAGTTGGACCGGGACCCTAGACGCCCTCGTCTGGCTCGCCGAAGCATTCTGCGACCCCGAGGGCGCCCGCGTGCTGCATGACCTGGTCCTGCCGGCTGCGCGGTGGTCAGGTGGGCCGGCCGCCGGGAACTTGTGGTCGAGCGGCTCCGGCTGGCGTCGCGTCGGCAGGACCGCCGCCGTCGAGGGGCGCAGTCAGGACGCCGTTGTCGCCTTCGAACAAGCGCTCAGCGCGGACGTCGCCTTCGGTGCCAGGCCGGCCGCGGCGCTGGACCGGCTGTCGCTAGCCGAACTGCTGGCCGATCCGGATCCTACGCGCGCCCGCCTTCTGGCCAGACAGGCTGCCTCGGAGGCCCGCACCGTCGGCCTGCCCGGGCCGCTGCGCCGAGCCGACCAGCTGGTGCGCCGGCTGGATGCGGCGACCCCCGATCCGCTGACAGGGCGCGAACGCGAGGTCGCTGAACTCGTCGCCCAATCGATGTCCAACCGCGAGGTCGCCGCCACTCTCGTGCTGTCCGAGCGGACGGTGGAAAGCCACGTCCGCAACATCCTGGCGAAGCTCGGCCTCACCCGTCGTACCGAGATCGTGCGGTGGGTGCTGGCGTCGCCGGCCGACGCACGATCGCTACCAATCCGGTAAAAGGCGCCCCCGGCCATCCCCAACTAGCGGCCGAGCCCGCGTCAACACGGCCCCTGCTGATGTCTGTTCTGCCACTGAACGAGCACCGGGGCCAGTACATAAGTATGCAGTTCTCCCATCTCTGACAGGCCAAGACGCCGGTACGGCTCCGCCGAGGGAACGGCGGAGAACGACAGCTACTTCTCCTGGCCGGAGCGCGAAGAAGGCCGGATCTTCCTCGTTGTCCTCGCGGCCGGAAGTGGCGAAGAAACGTCGTTAGCCACCTAGTGTCGCGTGGCTGAGGTTTGTTTACGCTTGGCTTTGGCGAGGATGGTCTCGGCGTCTTTGGTCCAGACGAAGGGTTCGCAGCGGTCGTTCCAGCCATCGATGTAGACCCGGATCGCGTCCTTGAGGTCGCGGACGGAGGTGAAGGTCCCGCGCCTGATGGCCTGACGGGTGATGATCCCGAAGA
>JAYTOZ010000047.1:0-8058 GCA_043747515.1 Frankiales bacterium
CAGGTCCACGGTGAAGGCCCCGGTCACGACGACCGGCAGGTCGCCGGCGGTCGGGGCGGTACGCCGTACCGCTGCGCGCAGCCTGGCCAGCAGCTCGTCCATCCCGAACGGTTTGGTGACGTAGTCGTCGGCGCCGGCATCGAGGGCGGCGACTTTCTCGGCCTGCTCCTCCCGGGCCGAGAGCACCAGCACCGGCACGTTGGTCCAGCCGCGCAGGCCCTGCAGCACCTGCAACCCGTCCAGATCGGGGAGGCCGAGATCCAGCACGACCACGTCCGGCGGTCGGCTGCTGGCACTGGCCAGCGCCTCCGCGCCGGTGAGGGCGACATCGACGTCGTATCCCCTGGCCTTGAGGTTGATCGACAGCGCCCGGGCCAGCGCGCGGTCGTCGTCGACGACGAGCACGCGGGTCACGAGGGCAGCACGACGGTCATCGTCAGGCCGCCGCCGGACGTCGCGGCGCGTTCGAGCCGGCCGCCCATGGCGTCGAGGAACCCGCGGACGACCAGCAGACCGAGCCCGACCCCGCCGGAGGTCCGGTCACTGCCGAACGGTGGTGGCACCTCGGCCATCCCGGGTCCGTGGTCGATGACCTCGAGCCGACCTGGCGTCGCCTGCACCAGGACCGCCCCGCTGTTGTGTCGCAAGGCGTTGTCCACGAGGTTCGCGACGACCCGCTCCAGCAGGCCGACGTCGGTGCGCACCGGCGGCAGCGAGTCGGGGACGTCGACCACGACCCGCTCCCGGCCAGGCAGGCCGACCAGGGCCCGGGCGACGACCTCGTCCAACCCGACGTCGTCCATCGTGACCGAGAGGGCACCGGCCTGCAGTCGGGAGGCGTCGAGCAGGTTGCTGACCAGGCCCTGCAGGCGGTCGGCCGAGTCCTCGATGGTCGCGAGGAGCTCGGCGGACTCCTCGGGTGTCCAGTTGACGTCGTCCTGGCGCAGCGACGACACCGCCGCCTTCACCCCGGCCAACGGGGTCCGCAGGTCATGGCCGACAGCCGCGAGCAGCGCGGTGCGCAGCCGGTCCACGGCTTCGGCCTGGGACGCCTGCTCAGCCAGCCGCCGGCCCTCCAGGGCGGTCGCCGCCGCGTCCGCAAAGGCGGTGAGGACGCGCCGGTCCTCGGCGAACAACTGCGGGCCGCGCACGACGAGCACAGCGCCGGCGCCGGCCGGCACGACCTGCTCGGCGTCGCCCTCGGCCGGCGCACCGACGGTGGCCACCAGCACCTGGATGCCGCCGACGGTTTCGAGCATCGCGACCTGCGAGGCGCCGAAGGCGGATCGGACCCGTTCGAGCAGGGCCGGCAAGGTCTGCTGGGCTCCGAGTGTCGAGCCGGCGACCGTTGACAACGCCTGCGCCTCTGCGGCTGCGCGGCCCGCCTCGGCGGTGCGGCGGGCCGCAAGGTCAACGACGGCGCTGACCGCGACCGCGACCGCAAGGTAGACGCCGAGCACGAGCAGATCCTGTGGCCGGTCGACGGTCAACTGGTGCACCGGCGGGGTGAAGAAGTAGTTGAGCGACAGCCCGCCGACCAGCGCGGCCGGGACCGCCGGCCGCAGCCCGCCGACGAGCGCGACCGCCACAACGAGCAGCAGCACCAACAGCACAGGCGTGGCGTAGGTGAGCTCGCCCCGGTTCGCCACGAGCGCGACCGTCGTGACCGACAGCCCGGCGACGGCGACGGCAGCGCCGGCCCACTGCCGACGCGCCGGCAGGCCACGAGGTGGGAGGGCGGGCACGACCCCAGCCTGTCAGCCCGACAGCGCCCGCGCGGCCCCGGCGTATGGATGCCGTCAAGAAGGTCCGCGCCCCCGTCAAGAAGGCGTCAACAGCCCAGCTGCATCCCGATCGGACCACCAGGCTCCAGCCGTTCGCAGCACCCACGGGACACGCGAGGAAGGCCGGCCATGCAGACCGAACGAGATGCCGTTGAGGCGCCGGACACCGGTGCCGCGACGCTGACCCGGCGCTGGTGAACACCGTTCCCACCGGGCCCCAGCCACGGACCGCGCCGGCCGGCGACGTCGTCAAGCGCCTGTTCATCGGTCGCGCCCTCGCCAGCAACCGGCTGGGCGACACCCTGCTGCCCAAGCGGATCGCCCTGCCGGTCTTCTGCTCCGACCCGATCAGCTCGGTCGCCTATGCCACCGAGCAGATCATCCTGGTCCTCGGCACCGCCGGCGCGGCCTCCACCCTGGGCCTGGCCGCCCCCATCGCCGTCGCGGTCGCGCTGCTGCTGGCGGTGGTCGTCGCGTCCTACCGGCAGACCTGCTTTGCCTACCCCAACGGCGGTGGCGCCTTCGTCGTCAGCAAGGTCAACCTCGGCGAGACGGCCGCCCTCACCGCCGCCGCCGCCCTGCTCGTCGACTACGTCATGACCGTCGCGGTTTCGGTGGTGTCCGGGGTCGTCGCCATCACCTCGGCGGTGACTTCCCTTGCGCCGCACGCGGTGTTGCTGTCCGCCGGGTTCATCGTGCTGCTGGCGCTGGTCAACCTGCGTGGGGTCAGGGAGTCCGGCTCGACGTTCGCCGTCCCGACGTACGCGTTCATCGTGCTGACGTTCGTGCTGCTCGGCAGCGGTGCCTACCGGGCGCTGACCGGTCACGTGCCGACCGCGGCCAGTGCCCATCTCGCGTTGGAGCACACCGCCAAGGTCGGCGGCGTCTTCACCCTGCTGCTGTGCCTGCGGGCGTTCGCCTCCGGCTGCACGGCCCTGACGGGCGTCGAGGCGATCAGCAACGGTGTCCCGGCGTTTCGCGAACCCAAGTCGAAGAACGCCGCAGCCACCCTGACGCTGATGGGCGCCCTGGCGATCTCGATGTTCAGCGGGATCACCGCGCTCGCAATCGCCACCCATGCCCGGGCTTACCCGGCCGGCAACCCGTCGGTCATCTCACAGATCGCCGAGAGCATCTGGGGACGCACGGTGCTCTACTACGCCTTCCAGGCGGCGACGGCCGCGATCCTCGTGCTGGCAGCCAACACGGCGTTCAACGGGTTCCCGACCCTCGCGTCCATCCTGGCCCAGGACCGCTACATGCCCCGGCAGCTGCACAACCGCGGCGACCGGCTGGTCTTCAGCAACGGGATCCTGCTGCTCGCCGGCATCTCGGTCGCGTTGATCGTGGGCTTCAACGCCAACATCGACAAGCTGATCCAGCTTTACATCGTCGGCGTCTTCACCTCCTTCACCCTGTCGCAGTACGGCATGATCCGGCACTGGAAGCGGCTGCTCGCGGCGACCAGCGACCAGGCCCAGCGTCGGGCGATGCGGCGCTCGCAGAGCATCAACGCGACCGGCGCCGCGGTCACCGGCGTCGTGCTCGTCATCGTGGTGCGTTACAAGTTCCTGGGGGGTGCCTATCTCGCCATCACGGCGATGGTCGTGCTGTTCTTCCTCATGCGCGGGATCCGCCGGCACTACGACCGCGTCAGCATCGAGCTCCAGCCCGACGCGGCCGGCGTGGCGCTGCCCAGCCGCAACCACGCCGTCGTGCTCGTCTCCAAGATCCACTCGCCGACGCTGCGGGCCCTCGCCTACGCCAAGGCGACCCGCCCGCACGACCTGACCGCACTGACCGTCGCGATCGACAAGGCCGACGCCGACGCGCTGCTCGCCGAGTGGGACGCCCGCGGCATCAGCGTCCCGCTGACGGTCATCGACTCCCCCTACCGGGAGGTCACCCGGCCGGTCCTGGACTACATCAAGCGCATCAAGCTGGAGAGCCCTCGCGACGTCGTCACCGTCTTCATCCCCGAGTACGTCGTCGGCAAGTGGTGGGAGCAACTGCTGCACAACCAGAGCGCGTTGCGGCTGAAGAGCCGGTTGCTCTACCAACCCGGGGTGATGGTCACCTCGGTCCCTTACCAGCTGCGCTCGTCGCAGGACCGGTCCGGTGAGCCCGTCGGCTGAGGGGCCTCGCGTCGGGGATCTGGCAGGCTGACCGGATGCTCGCGCTCGCCGGACAACAGGTCGTCGCCCGCGACCTGCCGGGGATCCCGGCGCTGGTGATGAACACGCACATCACCGGCCTCGCGGTCGCCCGCTCCCTCGGCCGGGCCGGGATCGCTGTCCTTGGCCTGGACAAGGAGCGCGGTGGGCTTGGCCAGCACACGCGCCACCTCGCCGGGCTGGGCCTCGTGCCGGGTCCCGAGGTCGACGACGGAGCGGCCCTCGCCGAGCACCTGCTGCAGCTCGGACCGTCCTTCGCCGAGCGGCCGGTGCTGTTCGCGACCAACGACGACTGGGTGCTGGCGCTGGCCCGCCACCGGGAGGCGCTCGAACCGCACTACCGATACCCCTTCGCGGCGTACGACGTGGTGCAGCGGGCCCTGTCCAAGACCGGGCTCTACCGGGCCTGCGAGGCGAGTGGCATCGCGGTCCCACGCACCTGGTACTTCGGCAACCCCGCCGAGATCGGCTCGCAGGTGCCCTATCCGTGCGTGCTCAAGCCCGACGACAGCCGCGGCTTCTACGACGCGTTCGGTGTCAAGGTGTTCGTGGTGCAGACCCCGACCGAGTTGCTCGCCGGCGTCGCCCGGGCGGCGGAGCGCGGGCTGTCGGTCGTCGCGCAGGAGTGGGTCGAGACCCCGCCGGGCGGCTTCTTCTCGGTGTGCTCCTATCTCTCCCCCGACGGCACCCCCCGGGGGGTGTTCACCGGGCGCAAGCTCGAGCAGTGGCCACCTGACTTCGGCACCTCCTGCCTCGCCGATGCGCAGTGGGCGCCCGACCTGGCCGCGGCGGGCATTGGTGCGCTGCAGGCGCTGGGCTACTGCGGCATCAGCGAGATCGAGTTCGTCTGGAGCGAGGCCCGCCAGGAGCACCTGCTGCTCGATGTGAACACCCGACCCTGGAAGTGGATTGGCCTGCCGGTCGCCGCCGGCGTCGACTTGCCGCTGTTGGCCTACCGCGACGCCGTCGGCGAGCCGTTCACGGCTCCGGCGCAGACCGACGGCGCGCGCTGGGTGTTCCTGCGCGACTACCTGCCGCTCGTGCGCGCCCGGGCCGCGACCGTGCCGGAGGCCGCCGTGACCAAGGACGAATGGACCGCGCTGCTGGCCGGCCAGCCGTCCCTGCTCGTCGACGGCGTCCATGACCCCGACGACCCGGAGCCGTCGTACGACGTGCTGTGGGCGGACCTGACGGGCGGGGTGGGCTACACATGCGCATGCTGACCGATGGGCTCGTCATGTCGCTGGACACCCTCGGGGACGGGGTGCGGGTGAGCGTCAAGGACCTCATCGACATGGTGGGGATCCCCACGACCGCAGGCAGTTTCGCGGTCGCCCGCATGGCCGTGCCGGCGGAGCGCGACGCCGCCTGCCTGACCGGCGTGCGGGCCGCCGACGCACGGATCGTCGGGCGCACGGCGATGCACGAGCTTGCCTACGGCATCAGCGGGATCAACGCCTGGCAGGGCACGCCGACCAACCCACTTGACGCGTCGCGGGTGCCGGGCGGCTCGTCCAGCGGCGCGGCCGTCAGCGTCGCGACCGGTGTCGCGGACGTGGCCCTCGGCAGCGACACGGGCGGCTCGGTCCGCATCCCGGCGGCCTGCTGCGGCGTCGCCGGGCTGAAGACGACCTGGGGGCGCATCCCCCTCGACGGGGTGTGGCCGCTCGCACCCTCGCTCGACACGATCGGGCCGCTCGCCCGCGACGTGGCCGGACTCGTGCTCGGGATGCAGCTCCTGGAACCCGGCTTCACACCGATCGACCGTTCGGTCCGGATCGGCCGGCTCCCCGTCGCGGCCCACCCGGACATCGACGCGGCGATAACCCGCGCCCTGGGCGGGCTGGACGTCGTCGCCGTGCCCGACCTGCTCGACGGCTGGGCGACGGCGACCCCGGCGGGCGGCGTGCTGCTCGGCGCCGAGGCCTGGCAGCAGCACGGCGCGCTGGTGACGGCGGCCGGGGACGCCATCGGGCCCGACGTGCTGGCCAGGTTCCACGCGGGCGAGGTGGCCACCGCGGCGGAGGTCGAAGCGGCCGGGCGGGTCCGGGACCGCTGGCGGGCCGAGTTGGCCGACGCCTTCACCAGGTTCGACGTGCTGGCGCTCCCGACCCTCGCCGACGAGCCGGCCCCGCTCGAGGACCTGCAGCGGCTCTACGCCAGCCGCCTCACCCTGCCGGTCAACCTGGCCGGGTTGCCGGCCGTCAGCCTGCCGGTGCCGCGGAACGCCGCCCTGCCGGCGTCGCTGCAGCTGGTCGGCCCGGCCGGCTCGGAGGAGCTCCTGCTGGGGCTCGCCGCCGCGATCGAGGCCAGCCTGCGCTGACCCGCGCCAACCCCCGAGCCCTGCCCGCGCCGACCCCGCGCCCTGCCCGCGCCCGCGCCGCCCCTGCCCGCGCCGACCCCGAGCCCGAGCCCGCCGATCATGGAGTGTGTGCCGTCACACGCTCAGCCGGACCGCAACAACTCCATGATCGGCGGGGAATCGGTCGGAGGATCGGTCGGAGGATCGGTCGGGGGATGTCGGCGGGGGCGGGCCGTTAGGGTGCTTGCGTGAGCTTCCCGGTCGACCCTGCCTTCCTCGCCCTGCCGTTGCACGAAGCCGCCGACGCGGCGCTGCAGGCTGCCCGTGACGCCGGCGCGACGCACGCCGACCTGCGGGTCGAGCGGCTGCGCGGGCAAGGCATCTCGGTCCGCGACGGCCGCCTGGAGAGCCTCAGTGACGACGTCACCGTGGGCCTCGCGGTCCGCGTCGTGCACGATGGCACCTGGGGGTTCGCAAGCGGCCCGGACGTCACCATCGACGAAGCGGTGCGGCTGGCCAGGCTGGCGGTCCAGGTGGCCCGCACCTCCCGACCGCTCAACGCCGAACCGGTCGAGCTCGCCGAGGAGCCGGTGCACGCCGATGCCACCTGGGTCTCGGCGTACGACATCGACCCGTTCACGGTGGACCCGGCCGAGAAGGTCGAGCTGCTGGCCGCCTGGAGCCGGCGGCTGCTCGCGGCCGACGAGGTCGACCACGTCGATGCGCACGTGCAGCAGGTGCTGGAGAACAAGTTCTACGCCGACTCGGCGGGCACCACGACGACCCAGCAGCGGGTCCGGCTGCAGCCGGAGGTGACCGCCACCCGCGTTGACCCTGGCGGTGGCTTCGAGACGATGCGCACCACCGCGCCGCCAGTCGGCCGCGGCTGGGAGTACCTCACGGGCGGCTGGGACTGGGACGGTGAGCTCGCCCGCTTCCCCGAGCAGCTGGTCGAGAAGGCCAAGGCCAGCAGCGTCGAGCCCGGTCGCTACGACCTCGTCATCGACCCCAGCAACCTCTGGCTCACCATCCACGAGTCGATCGGGCACGCCACCGAGCTCGACCGCGCGCTCGGCTACGAGGCTGCGTACGCCGGGACATCGTTCGCCACTCTGGATCAGCTGGGCTCGCTGCGCTACGGCTCCGAGGTCATGCACGTCACCGGCGACCGGACCACGCCGCACGGCCTGTCGACGGTCGGCTACGACGACGAGGGCGTGCAGGCGCAGGCCTGGGACCTGGTGCGTGACGGCACCCTCGTCGGCTATCAGCTCGACCGTCGGATGGCCCGGCAGAACGCCGCGGCACTCGGGGTCAGCCGGTCCAACGGCTGCGCCTACGCCGACTCGCCGCGGCACGTACCGGTCCAGCGGATGGCCAACGTGTCGCTCCAGCCCGCGGCCGACGGACCTTCGACCGAAGCGCTCATCGCGGGCGTCGAGCGCGGCATCTACGTCGTCGGCGACAAGTCGTGGTCGATCGACATGCAGCGGTACAACTTCCAGTTCACCGGGCAGCGGTTCTACGAGATCCGGGACGGTCGCCTGGTGGGCCAGCTGCGGGACGTCGCCTACCAGGCCACCACCACCGACTTCTGGGGCTCGCTCGAGGCCGTCGGCGGCCCGCAGACCTACCGGCTCGGGGGCGCCTTCAACTGCGGCAAGGCCCAGCCGTCCCAGACCGCAGCCGTCAGCCACGGCTGCCCGAGTGCCCTGTTCCGGAACGTCAACATCCTCAACACCGTCCGGGAGGCGGGGGCATGAGCGACCTCGTCGAGAAGGCCCTCGCGCTGTCGAAG
>JAYTOZ010000048.1:0-5738 GCA_043747515.1 Frankiales bacterium
GCGGCCCGGACGGCCGACATCGTGGTCAACAACGCCGGCTTCCAGCACGTCGCCCCGCTCGAGGACTTTCCGCCGGAGCGGTTCTCGGCGATCCTGCGCCTGATGGTCGAGGCGCCGTTCCGCCTCGTGCAGGCTGCGCTGCCACACATGTACGCGCAGGGCTGGGGACGCATCGTCAACATCAGCTCGGTGCACGGGTTGCGGGCCTCGGCGTACAAATCCGCCTACGTGACGGCCAAGCATGGCCTCGAGGGCTTGTCGAAGACCATCGCGCTGGAGGGCGGCCCGAAGGGTGTCACCTCCAACACGGTGTGCCCTGCCTACGTGCGCACACCGCTCGTGGAAGGCCAGATCGCTGCGCAGGCGCAGCTGCACGGCATCCCAGCCGAGCAGGTCGTACAGGAGATCATGCTGGCGCGCAGCGCCACCAAGCGGCTCATCGAGCCCGCCGAGGTGGCCGAGCTCGTCGCCCTGTTGGTCGGCCCTTCGAGCGGGATGATCAACGGCAGCGCCGTCACGATGGACGGCGGCTGGACCGCTTCCTGACCGGGTCGGGTCAGGGGATCGCGACGATCCGGAACGACTCGGCCAGGCGGTCACCGGCCAGGCCGCCGGCGACGGCGGTCATCGACAGCCAGGAACGCAGCAGCCCCTCCAGGTCGGGCATGTGCGAGGTCTGCGAGTCGTGCTGGCGCAGCGCGGCGACCTTGCGGTCGAAGACGTCGGTGACGTCGACGAACCGGTTCGCCCCGGTCGCCCCGGCGGTCATCACCCAGAGCTCATGGACGATCCACGCATCGAGCCCCTCGGCGGCCAGCTCGAGGTGGGTGAAGGGGTTGCGGGCGTCGGGATAGACCGCACACAGCGCGGCCTCACCGGCAGCCCGGTGGTCCGGGTGCGAGGCGCCGAGCCGCTCCCAGTTGATCTCCGGCGACTGGATGAGCACCCGTTGCGGGCGGACCTGGCGGATCACCCGGGACACGTCGCGGCGCAACTCGAAGCTGGCGGTGAGCTGCCCGTCCGGGTAGCCGAGGAACCGCACGTCGCTGACCCCCACCTGCTTGGCGGCCGCCCGCTGCTCCTCCTGCCGGATCCCGCCGATGTCCTCGCGGGCGACTGCCGGGTCGAAGCCGCCGGCGTCGCCGTCGGTCACGATGCAGTAGGTGACCTCGATGCCCTCATCGGTCCAGGTGGCGATGGTGCCCGCCGCACCGAAGTCGACGTCGTCGGGATGCGCCACGACGACCAGCGCGCGGTCCACGACATCCTCGGTGGTGTGATTGGCCATGGGCACATCCTGCCGCAGGGAAGGCGCGCGGCGCCTGCGGGTGTTGTCCCCGACGACCGTAGGAGGTCTCCGTGCGCAAGCTCGACCCGAGCGAGCTTTACGAGCTCGAGCCCGACCGCCCCGAGCTGGACGGCCCCGTGCTGGTGCAGGCGTTGGAGGGCTTCATCGACGCCGGTGGGGCCCGCAAGCTCGCCAGCACGCACCTGCTGGACAGCTTGGAGTCCCAGATCGTCGCCCGCTTCGATGTCGACCAGCTCTTCGATTACCGGGCCCGCCGGCCGGTGATGGTCTTCGCCAAGGACCATTGGGAGTTCTACGACGCGCCGGTGCTGGCCATCCACCTGCTCCGTGACCAAGCCGGTACACCGTTCCTGCTGCTGGCCGGTCCGGAGCCGGACGTGCAGTGGGAGCGCTTCGTCGCCGCCGTGCAGCAGGTGTGTGCGGCCCTTGGCGTGCGCCGCTCGATCGGCCTCAACGCGATCCCGATGGGGCTGCCGCACACCCGCCCGGTCGGGGTGATCGCGCACGGTTCGCCGCGCTCGCTGGTCGAGGCCTACGAGCCGTGGGTCGAGACCGTGCAGGTGCCCGCGAGTGCCGGCCACCTGCTCGAGTTGCGGCTGGGCGAGGCCGGCAAGGAGGCGATGGGCTTCGCCGTGCACGTCCCGCACTACGTCGCCGCGAGCGCCTACCCGGCGGCGGCCGCGGCACTGGTGCGGGAGGTGGCCAAGGCCGGTGATCTGCAGCTGCCGGTCGACGCGCTCGACGAGGCCGCCACCGCCACCCGCGAGGCCCTGGACGCGCAGGTTGCCGCCGCCCCCGAGGTCGCCGAGGTCGTGCACGCACTCGAGGAGCAGTACGACGCGTTCGTGGCCGGCCGCGGCAAGACGCCGCTGGCCGACAGCGAGCTGCCGACCGCCGACGAGCTCGGCGCCGAGCTGGAGCGGTTCCTGGCCGAGCAGGGCGAGGCGTAAGCCGGCGTACGCCGTCGCAGTCGCACGCTGTCAGCCGAGCACCACGACGGTGTAGCCGCCGAAGGGCGCTCCGCCCGCGGTGGCGGTGACCCGGTAGACGTGCGCGCTGCCTGGCGGCGGTGGATCGTCGGTCGCGGTCAGCACGACGTGCGCGTCATCGCCGTGCACCTCGTGGCGGTCCGCCGGTGTTCCGCCCTGCAGCCCGATGCCGACCTGACCGGTGACCGGGGCGGGGGCCGGGAACATCCCGCGCACCCCGGTGCGCTGCTGGAGCCACGGGACGGCGGCGGGGTGGGTGCGCTCGACCGTCACCGTCGTCGGGACACCGAACAGTGGCCCGACCTGGATCGTGATGGGCGCGCCGACAGGATCGCCCGGTTCGTTGACGTGCACGTTGCGCTGGCCGAGGTGACGGTTGACCGCCGCGTCCCACTCCGGCGTGGTCAGCAGGTCGCCGCAGTGGTCCCACACCCGCACGAGCAGGCACTCGTGGCCGCCGTTGACGAAGGTCGGGGTCCACGGCTTCGGACACTTCACGATCCGGTGGGCGTGGCCACTGCCGCGTGCGCCCAGGCTGGTGTGCTTGCGCCCGATCAGCTGCGCGCTGGCCCCGTTGATGCCGAGTGTCGGATCGCACCAGTAGAACTCCACGGTGATGTCGTGGGCGGCTGCGTAGCCGAAGTTCCAGACGTGGGCATAGACCGTGTTGGGCTTGCCGGCGAGCGCCACCTGACCCAGGGCGGGAGGCACCGGCGGGGCCGCGGACGGGGCGACCCCGGCGAGCAGCAGCACATCCGGGCTCTCCCAGAACGCCCCGGCGGCTGGCCGGCTCCCGGTGTCACCTGCGTTGGCCCGCAGGAACAAAAACGGCAGCTGGGAGTCCTTGCGCTCGCCGGGCCAGCTGGTCGCCGGTGGCCGGCTTGTCAGGTCGCCGCGGGCGATGGGGCTGTCGTCCAGGGTGCCTGCGCTGTCGCCGGTGTGTCGGGTCGGCCGCGCGGGCGGCCCGCCGGCGCAGCCGCACGAGCAACCGTCGTGGGCGCCACCCGTCGTAGGGCTGTGCTCAGATCGGTCGTCCGGATCGAAGTGCCGCTCGATGGCGTCCTCGACCCGGTCGGCCGCCTCCACCGCGGCCCGGCCGGCGGCGACAGCGCTGTCCGCCGCGAGCCCGGCGCTCTCGACGACGACCTCGCCGGCCCTGTTGGCTAACTCCTTCGCTCGCTGGAACAGGCTCTTGCCCTCGTCGCCGCTCACCGCGGATCGACCGACAGGTAGTGCAGCTGCACCGGGTGCTGCGCGGCAGCCGGCTCGGCACCTGGCCAGTCCGGTCCACCCTTGTCGGTCCTGGACCCTTCCGGCGGGACCAGCGGGAGCAGGTAGTCCTGCCCCCTCGCGTTGGTCCCGTGGCCGTCACCGCGGTCCCAATCCCAGCAGTGGTAACCGTAGCCGCGGTCCGCGTCGAGATTGAAGTCGGTCGGATAGCCGCGCGGTGACAGGATCCGCCCGATCAGGTATGCCGAGAAGGGCACCGGGTCACCGAGCGGGTTGCCCTGCCCGGCGCGCAGCACCCGCTCGTTGAGCAGGTCGGTCTCGACCGGATCCCGCGCCGCCTCGTAGTGCCCGCGCTGCTCGACGTCGCCGCGCTGTCGGCTGGCCAGGATCTGGTCCGGGGTGGTGCCGGCCGGGTAGGGCCCCGGCACGGTCAGACCCAGGCCCCCCTCGGGGCCGGTGCCCCGGTCGAGGACGGCTCGCATCTGGTTGGCCTGCTCGGATGTCAACCTCAGCCGCCCCAGCCCCACGCCGATGTCGGAGCGTTCGAGCGGCGTCGGGTAGAGCCCGTCCGGACCGCGGGACTGCGCGGGGTAGGCCCACGGCCGGTGGTACTCACTGGGGTCCTCGGCGGCCACCTGGGCCCGGCGTACCGGGAAGTAGGGGAAGGCGCCGAGCGGGTCGCGGGGGACGCCGAGCCCGTCGGTGCCGAGGTCGAGGTTGCCGAAGGGGTCGAGGGCGTCGTCGAGCGCCTGGGTGAACGCCGCGTCCAGCGTGTGGCCCAGGGTGATCAGCGGCAGGTCGATCTCGTTGGGCACCGAGAGCTCACCGTCGCTGTAGCTCCGCTCGCCGTGGGGGTAGACAAATCCGGTGTGCGCGAGGATCTCGTGCGCGTTGGTGCCGATGCCCCAGCCGAGCATGGCGAGCTCGTGCAGCTTCTCCCGGACCGGATAGGTCAGCGGGCTGAGCAGCCCCTTGACGATGTCACCGCCCAGCTTCACGGCTGCCTCGGCCACCTTCTTGATCCAATCGAACAGCGATTTCAGGGCGCTGCAGACATCCTGGACGGGGTCGCCGGAGCTCGGGCCGCTGAAGTCCGGCAGGCTTGCCAAATCGGTGAAGTCAGACGCCGGCGGCCAGATGATGGGGTCCGGCACCCGCGGCTTGGCCAGATCGAAGCCCGTCGAGAAGGACAGCTTGTAGAAGCTGATCATGAAGCGGTAGCAGACCTTCACCTCCCATGGCAGCGGGTAGCCGGCCGGCACGTCGAAGTCCGGATCGGGGGCGACCGCCGCCACGACCTCGCCGAGCGGCTGGTCGAGGTTGATCCCCGCCTTGTCCAGCAGGGCCGACAGGGCGTCGTGCACGCCGCCGATCCGGCTCTGGAAGGGCCCTCCACCAAGATTGGCCGGCTCGGCTTCGCCCGGCCGGTCGTGGTAGGTCGCGATCATCGCGCGGACGATGCCGTCGGCGAGCCAGTCCGGCAGCTCACCGTCGACGTCGAGCGCCTTCTTGCGCAGTTTGGGGTCCTCGGGCGGGTCCGGTGGCCGCTGCCAGCCGTGTGGATGCTCCTCGTCAAGGGCGACTGAGAAGACCAGCGCGGAACCGTCGATGTCGGGGTAGGCAGGCGTGGCGGCCATCACGTCCGAGGGCAGGGACCCGCCACCGGCCTCCCGGTAGTTGTGGGCATCCATGTGGTTCTCGATCAGGTGATGCCGCTGGTAGTGCGTGCGGAACGGCCCGCCGCACTGCTCGTTGACGAAGGCGTGGGCCACCACGTCGGTGCCGATATGACAGACCCAGCCGAAGATGTAGGCCAGGAACTGCTCGTGTTGCTCCGAGCTCGCGCCGGCCGCGAGTTGCCGATCGGCCTCGGCCAGCAGGTTCGTGGCCATCTCGCTGGTGCGGCGGTAGTGCAGCATGTCGCTCCAGACGAAGGCCTGCTCGTCCCACCCCTGGCGCATCTTCAGGCTGAACCACGAGAAGATGTCGCCGAAGCTCACCAGCTCCTGCTCGGCGAGTTGCAGCAGCCCGTCGGCGAGGTTCTGGATCGCGGTGACGAACTCCGCGATCACGCCGCCGGACAGGTCGTCCAGGGCGGTGCCGATCGCGCTGACAAAAGGTCCGATCGTGGCGTTCCAGGCCTCCACGAACGCGTCCCACAATTTCTTCAAGCCGATGAGCAGCCGGGCGACCTCGGCGAAGGTCCCGTT
>JAYTOZ010000049.1:0-1831 GCA_043747515.1 Frankiales bacterium
GACGGTCATTGGTCTGGGAGGCCCCTCATCAATCTCAACCACGACGGGTAGGTGCCGTTTCCCTATGTCATTTGGCAAGCCCCTTGGCGTGGATAACAACCCGTTCTCACCTTCAGGAGACTCCCAGGCAACGTAAGGTGCCGCCCTGGTCATCGAAGCCCGGAGGGCCCAAATGCTGGCAGTGGCCACCGACCACGTGGAAGTTATATCTTCCAAGTGGTAGGTTTCCTTGCCGCACGAGGAGAGCCGCCATGCACGCCGGACTGCCATTGCGCTCAATCATCCCGACTATCGACGCCCCGGTCCTGACGGTGCTCGCTGGGACCACGAGGCCCCTGTCCGGCCGTCGCGTCGCGGCCCTCGCGGGCGCGAGCCATCCAGCAGTGGGTGCTGTCCTGGCCCGACTGACGGAGGCGGGCATCGTCACTGCGACCCCGCAAGGGCCGTCCGTGATGTACGTCGCCAACCGCGACCACCTCGCCTGGCCAGCCATCGAAACCCTCACCCGGCTGCGCGGTGCTGCGCTGGACCTGATGCGCGACATCATCGGCTCCTGGCCGATCGCGCCCCGGGCTGCCCTGCTCTTCGGGTCCTTCGCCCGTGCTGACGGCGACCACAAAAGCGACATCGACCTCCTCCTCATCCAGCCGAAAAGGCCGGCCGGCGCCAGGGGTGGCCAGGAGTGGCAGCAGCGGTGGGAGCACCAGGTCGTGGAGCTGCAGGAACGCGTCCAGCGCGCGACCGGCAACCACCTGCAGATCCTCGACGAAGACCTCAGCAAGCTCCGGCGTCGGCTGCAGGCCGCCGACCCCATCCTGTCTAGCTGGCGAGCCGACGGCCTGTTCCTGGTGGGAACGGCCACCCTTGACGAGGTCCTTCTCGAGGCCGTGGCCAAGGACCGGCTGTGACCCCACGAGCAACCGGGCGTGTCACTGCCTGCACAACGGCAGACGCCCGCGCCCGGCTGCGTAAGGCACAGTCCTTCGTCACCGGCGCTGAGCTGGTCCTCGAACTCGGCGAGGAGACCGGTCTTGACCTGCCCGCGGTCGCTGCCGCCCTGTCCGTACTGGCCGGGATCGCTGCGGCCGACGCAGCCTGCTGCAGCGCCCTGGGTGAGCGGTCTCGCGGGCAGGACCACCGGCAGGCCGAGCAACTGGTCGCTACGGTGCTGCCGCACGGCCCGCAGATGGCAAAGGACCTCACGCGGTTGCTGGAGCGCAAGGACAACGCGCACTACGGCGTGATCAGCACCACCGAACAGGAAGCCCGCGACATGCTGGGTTGGGCGAAGCGCCTGGTTGGCGATGCGCAACGGGTCCTCGACCGCTGACCGCATCCCGGTGCCCGGCTGCGCCGACGAAAAAGTCGTTCACAAGTTCTGGGCCGTCTGTGAGCGTCGGGCAGTCACCGGTCAACGACGGACACCCCGGGAATCATCTCACCCCAGGTCAGCGGCCCTTTGTCGCGAATTCTCGCAGTTCAGAGCGTTGTGAAATGTCACGCGGGCGACTTTCCGCTGCAATCGCCGGCGCACGCCCATGCCGGCCTTTCAGCGAGTGCTGGCCTCGGCACACAACTTGAGCCCATGCAAAGTGCCCTGCCATATTGTGATGCGTCGACAAGAACAGAAAACGTCCGGATCAGGCATTCTCGCAGTCCGTGTGGAAAGTAATACAAGTAGCGATCTAAAATCGAGCTTACTCGGGGTCAGGCCAACGTGATCGGAGCACATCATAACTGCTGAACACGCTCGCGCATCTCCCTACGCGCTTGAGGTCGGCTCGGACTCTCGGGGAGGTCGTCGCGGGAAGGCCGCTCGGCGGGGTGGTGG
>JAYTOZ010000050.1:0-3954 GCA_043747515.1 Frankiales bacterium
CCGGAGCCGGATGTCCGCCGATCCGGCTGCCAGCCGGCTCGTGCCGGGCGAGGAGCAGACCAACGAGGGCGAACAGCCCAGCCGCGAGCACTGCGGCCCCCAACAAACGGATCCCAGTCCTGCCCATTCGGACAGTCTCCCGTACCGGCCTGGACCGGGCCTGCCAGCGCCGGCAGTGGTCGAGAGCCGGGTGCACCGGAGGCCGGGCTACTGGTGCGCCAAGGCGGCCGCGTCGTCGTGCGAGTGAGTCACCCCGTCGTCGTGCGGGTGGTCGGTGCCGTGCGGCCCGACGTGAGACGGCTCAGCAAGTCAGACGCCTGCATCGTCGTCCAGAACGCATCCGCCCAGACGCGGTAGCCACGGTCGTTTGGGTGGAACCAGTCGGCGGTGAACTCCGACGCCATCGCGGCCCAGCCCTCGCGTCGAAGCGCCTCATGCAGCGGGACGACCGACAGTCCGTGCGCCGTGGCGATGCGCGTCACCGTCTCTGCCGAACGGCGCGCGTCGCGTTCCCAATGGCCGTGCATGAAGTAGGGGACGTCCGCGATCACCGTCTGAGGCGGCAGCGCAGCGATCAATCGATCGACGCAGGCGTCGAAGGCGACGGGGTCGGCGCGGAACATGTCGTTCCCGCCGATCGCGACGGTGACGAGGTCGGGTTGCAACCGTTGCAGGCGTGGGAGTTGCTCGCGTAGCAGATCCTCGATGGTCGCCCCCGAGCTGCTCAGATTGACGACCTGCACCGGCTGACCGGTGGTGCAGCCGAGTCGTTCCGCAAGCAGCCCGACATAACCCCGGTCGGGGCGGCTCGCACCGACGCCCTGCGCCGCGGAGTCGCCCAGCGCGACGTACAGCAGGCCGCCGGGAGCGCCCTGCGGCTGCGACCAGAACCGGCGGGCGACCGCGACACCGCGCTTCACCCGCCGCAGGCGGACACACCAGACGACGAAGGCGACACCGACGGCAAGGGCGGCCCGACGTGATGTCAACCCGGACCCGCTGGCCGGGTGTACGGCGGCGGCCTTCATTGGCCGTGCTGCCCGACGAATGCCCCGGCAGCTCCGGCTCGGCTCGGCTCGGCCCCCGGTGCGCCGACCGGTGGGGGCGTCGTACGACGGGCCAAGGTGAGCAGGTAGCCGGCGAGGGCGGCAGCGAACACGACGAGCCAACTCAGCTCGCGGCCAGGCAGGTAGTGACTCGCCAGATGGCCGACAAAGACTTCCTGCCACGGCTGGTGCGGAATGTTCTCCGGGATGACCAGGTCGGGGGCCGCCGCGAAGAAGTGCGCGAGCAGCACCCACGCAAGTGGGAACGGCACTGCCCGGCGGCGCCGCCAGGACCACCATGTCATCGCGACCAGGGCGACGGTGGCGCCGGCGAAGAAGTGGATGTACCAATGCCAACTTGCCGCCTCCGCCGCGTATTTGCCGAGAAACCACACCTCGGCCACCATCGGTAGGACGATGCCGGCGGCCACCCCCGCACCGTGACGCAAACGCCGGTCACCCCGGACCGCCACCGCCGCGGTCACGTCTCACCGACGGCCGTCAGGACCTCGGACAGCCGCAGGTCCTGTCCCGGGTCTTCGGTGCGGTACCGGACCGTGCCGTCTGGCCCCACCACGGCGTAGCCGACGGGATAGCCGCCGTCGCGCGGTCGCCGCATGAACAGCAACCGGCTGGCGCTGCCGGTCGGGTCCGCGAGCAACGTCACCCCTGGCCGGGCCACGTCGGGCCGCTTGACGGGTTCCACAATCACCACATGCGCTTGGCTCAGCAGCTGACTGCCGTCAGCCTCAGTCAAGGCGGTGAGCAGCCTTGGGAGCCGTTCGGGGCGGGTGAAGAACACGACGCCCCGGCTGCCGGCAGGACCCAGGCCCGTCAGCCGGGGTGCCACGGACCGGGGCGGGTTGGCATCGGTGAACCCCGGACGCTGCCGGGCCTGATCCGGATCGTCCAGCGGCGAAGCGCCGGCCCGGACCGTCAGGAGCCCGGCGCCCAGCACCGCCACGCTGACCACCCAGGCAGCCACCAGCCGACGGGACCGGTTGACGTCGACCGTGGCGGCTAGCACGACGCGTCCTTCCGGCGGGCCTGGCCAACACCCAGCTTGGCCAGCAGGCTCCTCGCGGTCACGCACACCTCCAAGGCGGCCCATCGTCCCGACGGGGTTGCCGTCACCGCCAGTCTGGCGGAACCGTCCCGGCGTACCAGGGCCGAAGGTCCCGCGCCCGAAGGGCTCGTCGCACTGTCGGTGACGACCCGATCCCGGCCAAGGCGCGGGCGACTCGGCGCAACCGGACCACGTCGGTGATGTTCTCCTTGCTGCGCAACCCTACGAACGGGCCGCTGCCCACGAGCTCGCCATCGGGCGTGACCTGCCCGCGTCTGCATTCGTGCGCGGCTCGATGGTGCAGCGGATCGTGGCTGAGCCAACTGCACCGACTCACACAGCGACCGACCCCCTTGCTGCGACCGCCGACCGCGGCGCGCCGCCGCCTTTTCGCGGGTCCTCGCCGAGCGGCACCGCCCGACGCCCACCTGCTGGTCGTCCGAACCCTGCCTGCCTGACAGGCGCAGCGGCGGAGGCAACCAGCACCGCCCACGGATCCCGTCCAGAAAGGGTGGCAGGAGGTTCTGCGCGCCGCGCGGTCGTCCGATCAGGTTGTGCAGAGCCGGAACGACAGCTCAAGCTGATCGGTGGCATCGGCCAGCGGTGCGGAAGTGGCGCTCGCGCTGGGGGCTGATGGCGCCGGCGCGTCGCTGTCTGACGTTGGTGCACGCCGGCCTGCTGTCGGGTCGTGGGCTCACCGAGCTGCAGGTGCTCTGCCGTCGCCGGCACGCTTTCGGGCCGCCGAAGATAAACAACGGCGCACATGATGCTTCAAACGCTGGCAGCGATACCAGGGTGAAGACCGGACAGAGTGTTGCCCTCGACCACGCGCTCGGGCAAACGCCTGTGCCAATGGCCAAACTCAGGTCCCCGCTGGCGGAGTCCCCAACGCGCCGTGACCCTCGACGTGGCGGACGCCGCAAACCCGTTTCACCCGAGGCCCCCAACCCGGAGCTGCCTACCGTCGCGTCGAGAAACGAACCTATCGAGGAGGTCGCACAAAGCGCACGAACGCGACGTGTCTCATCCGGCTTCACAGCTTCCGGTTGCGTCATCGGCAACGACCGGGCGGACCCATCGGATCTGTCGCGATGATCAGCGGTGGAGTACGTTCGGCCGGCGAGCGACCACGACCCGTCGTTTGGCCCTGGAGGGCGCATGTCCCAGCACGTCAATCCGGATCCCCGAGCGCAGGTCGCCGGTCAGCGAGATGCCGCTGCGGACGCCCGTGACGCGGCCGCCGACGCTCGCGACGACACCGCCGACGAGCGCGACATCGCCGCCGATCTGCGCGATACGCAGGCGGACGACCGCGAGGTCTCGGTTGCCGAACAGGAAGTCGACCTGGATGCCCTCATCGGTGCGGCCCTGCGGCGGGACGTTCACGCTGAGCGGCGCGACCGCAAGGCAGAGCAGTGCGACGCCCTCGCCGAGGCTCGCCCACAGCGGTCCGAGGCGGAAGCTGAGATGCGCGCCGCTGCCGCCGACCGGGCCAGTTCTGGAGTGGACCGGCTCCACGCCGGGATCGACCGCGACAACAGCGCCGGTGACCTCTCCGACCTTCTCGACTCGCGCAATCTCCGCACCGAGGTGCAAGAGGTAGCGGCCGCCGCGCGGCAAGACGCCGCCTTGGAGCGAGTCCAGTCCGAGGCGGGTCGCGCGGACGCCGTCGCCGAACGCACTGACGCCGTTGCCGATCGCGGCGCCGCGGCGACTGATCGCTCCAGCGCTGCTGCCGAGCGGACCACATCCCCCTGAGATCAGCCACCCTTCAGACCCACCGCACGAGCCAGCCGATCGCCTCCTAGCCTCAGCGCGACCGGACGGATGCTGTCAGCTCCG
>JAYTOZ010000051.1:0-2754 GCA_043747515.1 Frankiales bacterium
GAGTCGTGAGTGACGGTCCCGGCGCCGTCGGCCGGGCGCCGGGACGCCCGCCGGGCGCACCGCAGGGCAGCGGGGTCCCGCCCAGACCGACACCGCTTCCAACGGCAGCCACCCAGGATCCGACCGCCCCGCCGGGCGGTCGGACTGACCAAGGTCTGCCGCGCCGGCCCGGTGCCGACGGCCGAAACTCGGTCGAAGTGGTTGCTGGTGGGCATGTCGCGCCGCGACCCGGCGACGGTGGTCCGGACCGGCGCAGCCCGGGTGCCGCGCCGAGCAGACCGGTGACCCGGCCGGTCCAGCGCTCGCGGCGGGCGCGACTAGCACTGCGGCGGATCGACCCGTGGTCGGTCTTCGTACTGAGCCTGCTGGTGTCGCTGTTTCTCGGCGTCGTGACGATCGTGGCGGGCCTGGTGCTCTACAACGTGCTTGACCAGCTCGGCGTACCGAAGAGCGTCAACACCGCCGTCACCGACGTCAAGGGCGGTGCGCCGCCATTCACCTCGTCTCGCTTCGTCGGCCTCGCCGCCCTGCTCGCCGCCGTCAACGTCGTGCTGCTCACGGCGCTCGCCACCTTCGGCGCCCTGCTATACAACCTGTGCGCGTCCTTCACCGGCGGGATCGAGGTCACCTTGGCCGAGGGCGACTGATCGCCTGGTGTACGCTCCGCCACCGTGCCAGCAGGCACATGCGGGCCTGTAGCTCAGCTGGTTAGAGCGCATCCCTGATAAGGATGAGGCCGGAGGTTCAAGTCCTCCCAGGCCCACACCCCGTTCTTTGCAGCCGAGGAGCTCACCGTGCGCCGACCTGCCCTGCTGGCTGTGCTGCTCGGTGCCGGCGCCGTCGTTCTCATGCGCCGTCGGAAGGCCCAGCGCGCCGAGCGTGACCTGTGGAACGAGGCAACCACCGCACCCGACCTGCGTTAGCCGCAGGGACAGGGGCCATAGCTCAGCGGTAGAGCAGCGCCTTTGCAAGGCGAAGGTCCGGGGTTCGAATCCCCGTGGCTCCACTTTTTACCGGGCGTCGGCCGGTCAACCGGCCCGCGGCGGACGACCGAGGTCGACCACGGCCAGCAATTGCTCCGGCTCCTGCGCGCCTGAGACGTCCTGCCCCCGCCAGCGCGACCGCAGTACGGCGCCGCAGGCACCGGTGACAGCGCCGACGAGCATCCCGAGCAGGGCGACCCGCCAGCGACGGGCAGCTCGCGGCGTGCCGTCTGCAGTGTCCATGGTTGTTCCTCCTGGGCCGCCGCCGTCCTGCACTGCCAGGCAGCTTGCCACGACCGCGTGCAAGAGTGGAGGGCTCTGACGTCTCACCGATAGGAGGCCCGCGTGGCCGCCGAGCTGTTTGCCACCCTGTCCACCAATCACGGCCCGGTCCGGGTACAGCTGTTCCCTGATCACGCCCCCAAAACGGTGCAGAATTTCGTGGGTCTGGCCGACGGGACCGGCGAGTGGACCGACCCGCGCACCAACAAACCGGGCGACGGCTCGCTCTACGCCGGGACGGTCTTCCACCGGATCATCCCTGGTTTCATGATCCAGGGTGGCGACCCGTTGGGTAGTGGCACCGGCGGCCCTGGCTACCGGTTCAAAGACGAGATTCACCCTGAGCTGCAGTTCAGCAAGCCCTACCTGCTGGCGATGGCCAATTCCGGCCCGGGCACCAACGGCAGCCAGTTCTTCATCACGGTGACCAAGACCCCGCACCTGAACGCCAAGCACACGATCTTTGGCGAGGTGGCCGACCAGGCGTCGCGTGACATCGTCGATGCCATCGCCGCGGTGCCGACCGGCGGGCAGGACCGACCCAAGGCCGATGTCGTCATCGAGTCCATCGCGATCGAGCGGGTCGAGTCCTGACCAACCCGGCTGCCTCACCCAAGGCGCCGCCGACCTGCTACCGCCACCCGGACCGGGAAACCTACGTCCGCTGCACCCGGTGCGACAGGTCGATCTGCCCAGACTGCATGCGGTCGGCGTCGGTGGGGTTCCAATGCCCCGAGTGCGTGCAGGCGGGTGACCGCAGCGTCCGGTCCGGCCGGACCGCGCTCGGCGGCCGGGTCAGTGCCGACACCTCACGAATCACCTTCGTCCTGGTCGCCCTGGTGGTGCTCGTATTCCTGGTCGGGTACGCCGTCCCCGGGCTGGATCTGCGCTTCGGCAACGTCGCCTCGACCCTGGATCCGGTCACCGGACAGCCGATCGGCGTGGCGCAGGGCCAGGTCTACCGGCTGCTCACTGCGGCGTTTCTGCATGCCGGGCTGCTGCACATCGGTTCGAACATGATTGCGTTGCTCAGCCTCGGACCGGCGCTGGAGGCGGCCCTAGGACGGGTCCGCTATCTCACGCTCTACGTGCTGTCCGCGCTCGGCGGCTCGGTGCTGTCCTTCCTCGTCTCCTCGCCGGGACAGTTCGGCGTCGGTGCCTCGGGGGCGATCTTCGGCTTGTTCGGGGCGTACTACGTGATCGTCCGCAAGTTGGGCGGCGACACCGGTCAGATCGTCGGTGCAATCGCCATCAACCTGGTCATCACCTTTGCGATCCCGATCATCGACTGGCGGGCGCACATCGGCGGCCTGGTGACCGGGTCGGTGCTGGCGGCCGCTTTCGCCCACGCCCCGGTCGGCCCGCGTCGTACGCAGGTGCAGGTGGGCGCAGCCGTCGCTGTCGCCGTGCTGTTGGCCGGCGCGGTGCTGCTGCGGACCGCGGCGCTGTCGTAACAGCGGCGACGTGATGTTGCCGGTCGCCCAGCTGC
>JAYTOZ010000052.1:0-2195 GCA_043747515.1 Frankiales bacterium
CCGTGGAATGCGGCGTGTCATCAAGGAGCCCTTCGAAAGACGGGTCAGTGGGCGGGTACGGCGGGCCGGACATCGCAGGTGTCGAGGAACTCCCCGACCACCTGTAGGTAACGCTCCTCCTCCTCCACGTGCGGCAGGTGGCTCGAGTCCTCGAAGACTTCCCAGCGCACATCCGGAATGTGGTCGGCGAAGGGTTGGACGCAGGCCGTGGTCGCCTCGTCGTGACGACCGTTGATCACCAGGGTTGGCGCGGTAATCGCGTGCAGCCGGTCGATGACGGACCACGACTTCAGCGTGCCGACGACGTGGAACTCGCTCGGTCCGTTCATCGTGTGATAGACGGTCGGGTCCTGCGCCAGGGCTTCGAAACTGGCGACGACGTCCGGCGGGTTCGGCACGACACGACAAACATGCCTGTCGTAGAAAACTTTCTCGGCTGCAAGATACTCCGCCGAGTCGGTCGTCCCGGCCTGTTCGTGCTGCAGCAGTGCGGCCTGCACCTGCGCCGGCAACTGCTCGCGCAGCCGGTTGGCCTCGGCCAGCCACAGCGCCATCGAGGCCGGTGAGTTGGCGATCACCAGGGCGCGGAGCCCGGCTGGTCGACGCACCGCGTGCTCGGCGGCCAACATCCCGCCCCACGACTGCCCCAGCAGTGTGTACGACGAGGCAATGCCGAGCCCCTCCAGCAGGTTGTCGAGCTCGTCGAGAAACAGTGACACGGTCCAGAAGTCGGCGTCCTGGTCGGGGAGATGCGTCGACCGCCCGCAGCCGAGCTGGTCGTAGTGGATGACGGCCCGGCCGCGCTCCGCCACGCCCGCGATGCGCAACGTGTAGTCGTGGGGCACCCCTGGGCCACCGTGCAGCACGACGAGCGGCGCCCGGCCGGCCGCGATGGTGGCGTCCAGATCCCCGGTGACCCGGAACCAGGACTGCCAGCCGCGGAAATCCATCGTGCCTTGGCGGGACGATTCGGGGATGGGCATAACGCCTCCCTGCAGTTGGTCGTGGACGTCTGCGGTGTGGGGAGTGAGACTGCCATCCGCAATGGTCTGCTGGGAAGGCCTTATGTGTAACGACTTGATTTCGTGACCGCGCAACCCACGATCGTGGTGCACGCTGCAGCCCATGACTCCCGGGACCGAGGCGCCGAGCCTCGGGCGCGGCCGTCGGGCGCTGGGCCCCCTTCGTGTCCCGACGGCGGTGGAGGAGGTGGTGGACCGGCTGCTCACCGCCCTTGCCCTGGGCGAGTTCGTCCCCGGGGAGCGGCTTCCCGCCGAGCGGGAGATGGCCCGATTGCTGGGGGTCAGCCGCAACACCGTGCACGAGGCGTTGGCCCGGCTGCGGGGCGCCGAGGTCGTGGCCGTCCGGCGCGGCCGGTCCGGGGGATCCTTCGTCCAGGACGGCTGGAAACAGATTTCGGCCGAGGCCGTCGGGCGCACCCTCGTCCCGCGGCGCTCGGAGCTCGAGCAGCTGTGTGACCTGCGCTGTCGTTACGAGGAAGTGGTCGCGCGGACCGCCGCCGAGCGCCGGACGAGCTCGCAAGCACGCGAGTTGCGGGCGCGACTCGCAGCCTTCGCCGAGGCCCGATCGCCAGAACAGGAGCACGCGGCGGACCGCGACATCCACGAAGCGGTGCTCCTCGCCACGCGCAATCCCCAGATGACGCAGCTCAGTCACGACCTGCTCGCGCGGGTCGCGCTCGGTCTACCGATCGAGCCGTACGACCGGCGGGTGTTCCGTCGGGCACTCGCCGAGCACACCGCCCTCGTCACAGCGATTGTCGACGGCCGCGCCGACGACGCCGGCATGCTCGCCCGCGAGCACTTCTCGATGTCCACCCGGACCCTGCGAGCTGTCATGTCGCGGGGCAAGCAGCCACCGGTCCGGTGAGGCCGCAGCAGCACGTCAGAAGCTGGTGACGACCGCGATGCCCGGTGCCCGTCCCACCGTCATGAGCGCCTCACCGGCCTGAGCCAGGGTCAGCTCTCGAGTGACGAGCAGCTCTGGGCGCAGGCGGCCGGAGCCGATCAGGTCGAGCAGCGCAGGGTAGTCGTGCGCGGCCAGTCCGTGACTGCCGAGCAGCTCGAGCTCGCCGGCGACGACGCGTTCCATCGGCACGGCCGGGCGGCCCTGCGACGGCGGGAGCAGGCCGACCTGGATGTGCCGTCCGCGCGGGCGCAGCGAGAGCACCGAGT
>JAYTOZ010000053.1:0-6579 GCA_043747515.1 Frankiales bacterium
CCGGCCGGTTCCCCGTGCGCCGGGCGATGACTCGGGCGGACAGCGCCTTGAACTGCGGTTCGCGTTCCTTGAGGTCGGCCAGCAGCGGGGTGGCCAGGAATAGGCTGGAGTAGGCGCCGGAGGCCAAGCCGACGAACAGCGCGAGGGCAAGGTCTTTCAGGGTGCCGGCGCCGAGCAGCAGCGCGCCGACGAACAGCAGTCCGGAGACCGGCAACAGGGCGATGAGCGAGGTGTTGATCGAGCGCATGAACGTCTGGTTGACAGCCAGCTCGGCCGCCTCGCTGTAGGTGGAGGTGCTACCACCGGCCAGCCCGCGGGTGTTTTCCTCAACCTTGTCGAACACCACGATCGTGTCGTAGAGCGAATACCCGAGCACGGTCAGCAGGGCGATCACCGTCGACGGCGTGACGACAAATCCAAGGATGGAGTAGATCCCAGCTGCCAGGATGAGATCGTGGATCAGCGCGATGATCGCCGCGGCGGCCATCTTCGGCTCAAACCGGATCGAGATATAGATGATCACTGCGATGAGGAAGGCGAACAGCCCCTGCAGGGCCTTGTTGGTGACCCGCTTGCCCCACGACGCGCCGACGTTGTCGCTGTTCACGTCCTTGTCAGACACGTTGTACTGCTTCTCGATCGCAAGCAGGGCGCCTTGACGCTCGGTGTCGGTGAGCGGGCCGGTCTCCACCCGGAGCGAGGTCTTGCCCTTGGTGTCCCTGGTCGTCTGCACGATCGTGTCGCGCAGGTTCTGCGAGGCGAAGAACGACCGGGCCTGCGCCGTGCTCACGCCGGGCGCCGGGAAGGTGAAGACCTCGCCGCCCTTGAACTCCACCCCCAGGTTGAAGCCGCGGAACAGCATGCTGGCGAGCGCGATGACGACGAGCACCAGCGAGACGATGTAGAACCGTTTGCGCCGCTGGATCAGCGGGAACGCGGTCTCACCGCGGTAGAGCCGGCGGGCGAGTCCCATGCTCAGGCCTCCAACGGGGTCGGGTCAGCAAGGATCGAGCCGGACGTCTGGGCCGTACGCCGGGGCCCGCCGATCGACGGCTCCCCGCCGTCGGGTCCGTGGAACCCGGTCAGCCGGCTCCGGGAGAACCATCGGCGATGCGACAGCAGCGACAACAGCGGCCGGGTGAACAAAAACACCACCAGCACGTCGAGCAGTGTCGACAGGCCCAGGGTGAACGCGAAGCCGCGCACCCCGCCGACCGACACGAAGTACAGGATCACCGCGGCGAGGAAAGACACCGTGTCGGCGGACAGGATGGTGCGCCTGGCCCGCACCCAAGCCCGATCGACGGCCGAGCGCGGCGTACGTCCCTCCTTGATCTCGTCCTTGAGGCGTTCGAAGAAGACTACGAAGGAGTCGGCGGTGATGCCGATGGCGACGATGAACCCGGCGATCCCGGCGAGCGACAGGGCGAAGCCGATCTGCTTGCCCAGAATGCACACCATCGCGTAGGTCAGCGCCGCCGAGGTGAGCAGGCTGGCGATGGTGACAAACCCCAGCGCGCGGTAATAGAGCAGCGAGTACAGCACCACGGCGATCAGGCCGAGACCGCCGGCCAGCAGCCCGCTGCGCAGCTGGTCGCCGCCCAGGGTGGGCGACACGATGTTGGTTTCACCGGCCTGGAAGGTCAGCGGCAGCGCACCGAACTTCAGCACGTTGGCCAGGTCGGTGGCTTCTTTCTGGGTGAAGCCACCGGTGATCTGCGCATCACCCGGGATGACGCTCTGGATCGTGGGGGCGCTGTAGACGACCCCGTCGAGGTCGACCGCGACGCGTTTGTTGAGGGTCTTCTGGGTGAGCTTGGTGAACTTGTCCTGGCCCTTGCCGGTGAACTGCACGTTGACCTGGATCTGAATGCCATTCGCATCGGTGCCGACATTGGCGCCCTTGACCTCATCGCCCTGGACCGCGGAAACGTCGAGGTGGTACTTCTCGGTGCCCTCGCGGTTGCAGGCGACAACCGCAGTCTTCGGGTCGTCGAGACCACCGCCGAGGCGGGCCTTTGTGTTGCTGCAGTCGAGCGCAGCGAACGCCTGCGGGGTGTAGGTGTCACCGCTGCGCACGGTGAGGACATCGCCTGTACTCGTCTGGGATGGCGACGGCGTTGCGGCAACGGCTGGCTTCAGGGTTGGTTTCGGGGTCGCCGCGGCGAGCAAGCCTGCCGTCAGCGGCCGCTTGCGCGGGGTGGCGCTGGGCTTCACCGCTCCGGGTTTGGGCGCGAGCGAGGCCGAGGGTGCGGCCGAAGGCGTGGCAGACGGGTTCCCTGACGTTGGCGGCGTCCGCGGCAGCCCGACCGGCACGGCCTCGAGCACCTCACGGAAGCGCAGGGCAGCGGTCTTGGTGACCTTGTCGATGTCCTGCCGGTTGCCACCGGGCACGCTCACGACGATCTGGTCGCCCTCGGTCACCACCTCGGCCTCGGACACGCCGGCGCCGTTGACCCGCAGGCTGATGATGTTCACCGCAGTGTCGAGCTGGGTCTGGCTGGGCTTCTGGCCCTTCAAGCCCTGCGGCGTGAGGATCACGCTGGCGCCACCACGCAGATCGAGCCCGAGCTTGGGCTTCAGGGCCGCGCTGCCCTTGCCGGCAAAGATGACCACCGCATACAGGACGACCAGCAGGACAAGCAGGAAGCCCAGATAGCGGCCGACCCTGAGCTGGCCTCGGGTCGTCTGGCCGGGACGTGCCACGGGAGGGGGTCTCCTGTCTCGGGTCGGCGCCGCGGTGCTGGCGGGCCAGGACGTGCGATGTGGAGCGGTGCGGCCTCAGCGGTGTTCCGCTGGTGCGCACTCGCAGGATCGGGGCGAGTCTACGCAGCGCAACACCGGGAGAACGGCTGCTTGGACCGACGCGTTCCGCGTGATCGTCGGGGTATGACAGGGCGCGGTGGCCATCGGCGGCGGCACCGGACCCGGTCCGGGGCGCCGGTTCAGCCGGCGGCGTCGCCGAGATCGAGCGGCAGCACGTCGACCGGGCCAGGCGGACGCAGGCCCAGATGCCGCCAGGCGGCGGGCGTGGCCACCCGGCCGCGGGGGGTGCGCAGGACCAAGCCGGTGCGGACCAGGAACGGTTCGGCGACCTCCTCGACCGTCTCGGCCTCCTCACTCACCGCCACCGCGAGGGTGGACAGGCCGACGGGCCCGCCGCCGAATCGGCGTACGAGCGCGTCGAGCACGGCCCGGTCGAGGCGGTCCAGGCCGAGCTCGTCCACGTCGTAGACGGCGAGCGCGTCGCGGGCCACGGCGCGGGTGACCCGGCCGTCGGCGCGCACCTCGGCGTAGTCACGGACCCGGCGCAGCAGCCGATTGGCGACCCGGGGTGTGCCGCGGGACCGGCCGGCCACCTCGGTCGCGGCGTCGACGTCGAGCGGGACCTCGAGCAGGCCGGCCGACCGGAGCAGGACGCGCTCGAGCTCCTCGGGCGTGTAGGGCTCCATGTGCGCGGTGAAGCCGAACCGGTCGCGCAGCGGTCCGGTGAGCAGGCCCGAGCGGGTGGTGGCGCCCACCAGCGTGAAGGGCGCGACCTCGAGCGGGATCGCGGTCGCCCCCGGCCCCTTGCCAACGACGACGTCGACCCGGAAGTCCTCCATCGCGACGTAGAGCAACTCCTCGGCGGGGCGGGCGATCCGGTGGATCTCGTCGATGAACAGCACCTCGCCCTCGGTCAGCGAACTCACCAGGGCGGCCAGGTCACCGGCCCGCTCCAGCGCCGGGCCGCTGGTGATCCGGATCCCGGTGCCGAGCTCGGCCGCGATGATCATCGCGAGCGAGGTCTTGCCGAGCCCAGGCGCCCCGGACAGCAGGACGTGGTCCGGCGGTCGGCCGCGGCGCAGAGCACTTTCGAGCACCAACGAGAGCTGTTCGCGGACCCGTTCCTGCCCGACGAACTCCTCGAGCCGGCGCGGACGCAGCGCCGCCTCGACGTAGCGGTCGCCGTCCTGCGCCTCCGGCCGGACGACGGCCTCGGCGTCGGCGGCCGGCTGGAGCAGCTCGGCTGAGCGGCGGGCCAGCTCGGCCGCCTCGCGCCGGGCCAGCTCGTCGCCGCTCATCGGGCCCCCTCGTCGTCGCTCACTGGGCCCCCTCGTCGCCGCTCATCGGGCCCGGCCGAGCATCGCGAGCCCCTCGCGCAGCAGCGCCGGCACGTCGGCGTCGGTCGCCGCGGGGTGCGCCTCGGCCAGCCGGACGACCGCCTCGTCTGCCTGCGAGCCCGAGAAGCCGAGGCCGACGAGCGCCTGCGCCAGCGTGTCGCGCCAGGACGCCTGGACCGTCGAGACGACCGCAGCGCCCGGGACGGCGAGCACCTTGTCCTTGAGCTCGAGCACGAGCCGCTGCGCGCCCTTGCGGCCGATGCCCGGCACCAGGCACAGCGCGACGAGGTCCTCGGCGAGCAGCGCTCGGCGGACAGCATCGGGGGTGTGTGTGGTGAGCACCGCTTGAGCCAGCTTGGGCCCGACGCCGCTCGAGCTCTGCAGCAGCTCGAACAACTCCCGTTCGTCGTCGTCGGCGAAGCCGAACAGGGTGAGGCTGTCCTCGCGGACGACCAGCGAGGTCGCCAGCGTGCAGTCCTCGCCGACCCGCAGCCGGGCCCGCGTGCCGGGTGTCGTCTGGACCGCGAGGCCGATTCCGCCGACGCGGACCACCACGCCGTCCCGGGTGAGGGCGGACACCGTGCCACTGACGCTGGCGATCAACGGATGGTCGCTGTCGGTCGGGTCGCTGCCGGTCGGGTCGCCGCGGCCAGCCGGGTCAGGCCGGGTGCCCGCCAGGCGTGGCAGATGGCCAGGGCGAGCGCGTCGGCGGCATCGGCCGGCCGCGGCACGGCGGCCAGCCGCAGGATCCGGACGACCATCGCACCCACCTGGTCCTTGTCGGCCCGGCCGGACCCGGTGACGGCCGCCTTCACCTCCGACGGGGTGTGCAGCGCGACCGGGATGCCGCGTCGGGCGGCGCAGACGACGGCCACCGCGCCGGCCTGCGCGGTACCCATCACGGTGCGGACATTGGCCTGCGCGAACACCCGCTCGACCGCCACCGCGTCGGGTCGGTGCAGGTCGAGCCAGGCCTCGAAGGCCTGTTCGAGCGCCACCAGCCGGGCGCCCAGGTCATCCGATGCCGGGGTACGGACCACCCCGACGGCCACGAGCGCCGCCCGACCAGGCACGCCGTCGACGACGCCGAGCCCGCACCGGGTCAGCCCCGGGTCGACGCCCAGCACCCGCACCGCAGCCCCCTTGAGAGAACACGTGTTCGAGCCGACAGCGTACGACGTCGCCGGCCCCGAGCCCGCCACGCCGCGCCGGGCGGTTCGCCGCCACGTCCCTGCGCCGATCACGGAGTCCGTGCTGTCCCGTTGAGCGTGGAACAACAGCACAATGTCCATGATCGGCGGGGAGGGCGGGAGGGCAGATCAGACGGACTCGAGCACCTCGTCGGAGACGTCGAAGTTCGCGTAGACGTTCTGGACGTCGTCGAGATCCTCGAGCGCGTCGATGAGCTTGAGCACCTTGCGGGCGACGTCATCCTCAAGCGGCATGCTCACCCCAGCCACCCAGGCGATGTCGGCGGTGTCGACCGTCAGGCCGGCGGCCGTGCAGGCCAGCCGCACCGCGTGGGTGTCGGTGGCGTCGCAGACCACCTCGAAGGCCTCGTCGATCTCGTTGACCTCCTCCGCGCCGGCGTCCAGCACCGCGAGCAGGACGTCGTCCTCGGTGAGCCCGTCGGTCTTGGCGAGCGCGACGATGCCTTTGCGGTGGAACAGGTAGGACACCGAGCCCGGATCGGCCGGGTTGCCGCCGTTCCGGGTGATCGCCGTCCGCACCTCGGCGTTGGCCCGATTGCGGTTGTCGGTGAGGCACTCGACCAGGATCGCCACACCGCCTTGGCCGTAGGCCTCGTAGACGACCTCTTCGTACGCCGCGGCGTCCCCGAGCTCGCCGCTGCCGCGCCTGACGGCCCGCTCGATGTTGTCGTTGGGGACCGACAGTCGCTTGGCCCCGGTGATCGCGTCGGCGAGCGTCGGGTTGCCGGACGGGTCACCACCGCCGACCCGGGCCGCCACCTCGATCGTCTTGATCAGCTTGGCGAACAGCTTGCCCCGCTTGGCGTCGACGACCGCCTTCTTGTGTTTGGTGGTGGCCCACTTGGAATGCCCGCTCACGGTGTTCCCTTCGTCGTCGCGACCATGGTAGGCCTGACCATCTCGATGAACAGCGCGTGCAACTGCCCGTCGCCGGTGAGCTCTGGATGGAACGACGTGGCGAGCAGCCGCCCCTGCCGGACCGCGACCGGGTGGTCGTCGACGCTGGCGAGCACCTCGACGCCGGCCCCGACCCGCTCGACCCACGGTGCGCGGATGAAGACCCCGTGCACCTGGCCCACCCCGACGACATCGAGGTCGGCCTCGAAGGAGTCGACCTGCCGGCCGAAGGCGTTGCGCCGCACCGTCATGTCGAGGCCGCCGAGCAGCGGCTGCCCGGGTCGGCCACCGCGCACCTCGTTGGCCAGCAGAACCATCCCGGCGCAGGTGCCGTACGCCGGGAGACCGCCCTGCAGGTGGGCACGCAG
>JAYTOZ010000054.1:0-4100 GCA_043747515.1 Frankiales bacterium
CTCCTGGTCGACGCCACCGGCTGGCACGCCCAGCATCGGCCGTGCAGCGCTTCGCTGTCGTGGTCGTAGACCGGACCGGGCATAGCTGCCGGGCCGTTCTCACGCGAACAGCTCACAACCGGGCGAGCCACGACCCGGCCGGCAGCTTTGCTCAGCGGCGGCCGAAGCGACGGCGGCGACCGCCGACCGGGGTTCCCACCAGGTGGCCGGCCAGCGCCGCGATCGCCTGTCGGGCCGGTGAGGACGGCGCCGCCTCGACGAGGGTCCGACCCGAGGCAAGCGCCCCGTCGACCCCGCTGACATCCAGCGGGATGAGGCGGACCTCCTCGACCCCGGCGTAGCGCGACAGGGCACCGCGGATCTCCTGCGCGGCGTCGCCAGGCACCGCGCTGCCGCGCAGCCGGTTGACCACGACGATCGGCCGTACGCCGGGCACGGCGTCCTTGAGCTCGCCGAGCCCGCGGACCAGACGCTGTAGGCCGACGGGATCGGCGCTGCCGACGACGACGACGGTCTCGGCGGCGTCGAGCACGGTGAGCGTGGCGCCGTTCCTGCGCGGAGCCATCGTGTCGTATGCCAGCTCCTCGTCCTGCTCGAGGCAGAAGCCGCAGTCGACGACCGTCACGGCCGCCAGCGACGCGGCCAGGGCGAGGACGACGTCCAGGGCGGCCGGCCGCAACTCAGGCCAGCGGTCCGGCCGGGCGATCCCGGAGAGCACCCGCAGGTTGGGCGACACCTGCCGGGCCAAGCCGGCCAGGGCCGGCAGGTCCAGGGTGCCGGCGTTGGCCTGGCGACACGCTGCGGCGAGGCCTGGGGACTCGTCCAGCAGTCCCATCGCCTGGGCGACGACCCCGCCGTACACGTCGGCGTCGATGAGCAGGCTCGGCCAGCCGATCGCGGCGAGCTCGCTGGCCACACCGATCGCCACGGTGGTGCGGCCGGGCGCACCCGTCGGACCCCAGACCGCGATGAGCCGGCCGGTCCCACCACCGAGGTCCGGCAGCTCGAGATCGCCCACCGGCGGCAGGTCAGGCAGCGCGGCACGGGGGTCGGCCAGGCCGGTCACGTCGGCCGGCGCACAGCTGAGGGCGACCACCGCCTCGATCACGGCTGCGGAGATCACGTCGGGGGTCGCATCGGAGGGCAGTACATGGTCGACGCCGAGCTGCCGCAGACGTCGCTCGGCATCTTCGTCCCCAGGTGGGACGAGGCCGACCACCGCGACACCGGTGACCGTCAGCCGGGTGAGCGCATCGCGGTCGAGCCGGCGCAGATCGGCCGACAGCAGCGCGGCCCGGGCCTGTCCGGTCGCCGCGGTCGCCAGCAGGTCCGCGAGGTCGACACAGCGCCGGACCACGGTGACGCCGAGATCGCCGCGCTCCAGAGCGGCCACGAGGCGGGACTCCCAGATAGCGTCCGAGACCGCCGTCAGGACGGGGACCTGCATCACGGCGACGGACCCGCGGACGGGGTGGCGCCGACCCGATCGGGGACCTTCTGCTGCGTCAGCGGCACCCGGACGAGGTCGATCTGGCCCTGGGCCATGGCTTGCACGAGCGTCAGAACCTGGGTCGGCGAGACGGTCAGCACGACCGGCTGATCCTGCGCGCCGGCGCTGAGCCCTCCCCCGGCGCGCACCGCCCGGACCGAGATCCCCTCCAGGACGAGCCGTGGGGCGAGGGCGGCGGGCCCACCCTTGGCCGCGCGCTGCGCCGCCTTGTCGCTCGGGGTGACGTAGACGTCCACCTGGTCACCGTGCCGCAGGTCGCTCGGGGCGTGCCCCGATGTGACCGGGACGCTGACGTCGCGAGAGGCCACCTGGTCATCGGGTCTCGACAGCGCGGCGACCGGCAGCAACTCGTGCACGCCGAGCGAGCGTCGTAAGACGTAACCTGACAATCCGCTTGTCGACGCGGCGTAGCGCCCGCTGCTGCCATACAGCCGGACCCGGCCCACCTCGAGGTCGCCCGCGGTGAGCACGGTGCCCGCGGCCAGGTCGTGCGAGGCGACCCACACCTGCTGCGACCGGTCCGCCGACGACAGCACCTTGGCGCCGACCAGCACACTCACGAGCACCAGCAGCACCCCCAGCACCAGTCGGCCGTCGAACCAGCTGGGCGACGCCAGCCGGGCAGCCCGCGGCGAGCCCGGCGTGTCACTCACCTGACCTCCCCTCGCTGACCGACCCGGACGGACCGGCCGGTCCGCATCGTCGCGTACGACGTATCGGTCGGCACGCCGCATCGGCCAACCTGTGGACAACTGCAATCATCCGCCGACCGGCGGTGTCAGACTCACCGGGCGCAGGCACCCGAACACCCAAGGAGGCGGTCTTGGCCGCGGAGCGGTTTCTGCAGCTCGCCGATGTTGCCGAGGTGCTGAACATCTCGGCGTCGCAGACCTACGCCCTCGTGCGCAGCGGCGAGCTCCCCGCCATCAAGATCGGCGGTCGCGGACAGTGGCGGGTCGAGCGCAGCGCGCTGGAGACCTACATCAGCCGGTGCTACGAGCAGACGAAGGCGTTCGTCAGCGCCCATCCGCTCGGCCGCGACGGCGAGCCGCTGCCAGAGCCCTGACCCGGCGCGGTCGACCATCGCGCGTCCGCCGTTGTGGGTGCACGGTCTCGCCGCGGCCCAGCATGGCCACGAACCCAGCGATGCGACGGGCCCGGGTCTCGGGGCGCTCGACGCTCTCGATGCGGTCGCGCGCGGCCTAGCGGTTCTGGCTGGTGAGGAGGTCGAACATCGCCCGGGCCGCCGGGTCGGCTGCCAGCGCCGACGCGAGCTCGGCCGGCACGCCGACACTCGCCTGACCGGCGTCGGCCGCACTCCAGCGCCCGTCGACCTGGGCGCGTTCGACCTCGGCCAGGTCGGCCGGCTGCATCCGCGCCTCGGTGAGCAACCGGGTGACGATGCCGACGTTGCGGGCCGACCACTGGCGCGGCGTGAACCGGTGCAGGGAGCTCGCCGCATCCCGACGCCGGACCTGGCCGCCGATCCAGCCGTCACACAGGGCCTGTTCGAGGGCCTGGTCGTCGGTCAAGCTCGTCGGGTCGGTCGTGCCCTGCTTGGCGAGCACCAGCAACACGCCGGTCGCGCTCTGGCCGGCCGCACCGAGCCAGGCCCACCAGCCGGCTGCGCCGGCGAAGCTCATCTCCGGCAGGTCATCGGCCATTGCTTCGAGCCTGCACCTGCTCCGGCACAGGGGCTAGCTGCTGCGCACCAGCACCACCGCCGGCAGCGGTACCAGCCTGACCTGGCGCACCGAAGCCGCTCGACGTGCCTCCCCGGGGGGGTGCTCGGCGAGCTCGACGTGGTCGGCGCCGACCCGGTCGAGGGTGCCGCCGAGCACGCTGGCGTCACGAAGGACCAGCTGTACGCCGGTCCGGCTGCGGGCCAGACCGCGCAGGGCCCAGCGCAGGTCCAGCCGCCGCCCGACCTCCCCCTCGCTGCCGGGCACCGCACTGGGCGAGCCCAGGCCGGTGATCCCGAGCACGCCGACCGTCGGGACGAGCACCTGTCGCTGGCCGCGCTCCTGCAGCAGCAGCCACCCCTCGCCAACGTCGAGCAGGCGCCCCTGCACGCTCCCGGCCCCCTCGACCAGGATCCCGACGGGGCGGCCGACGACGGGCCGGAGCCGGTCGGTCAGCCGCAGCAGGCCGGCTTCCCGGCGGGTCCGGTCGGTGACCTCGCCGGCCAGTTCGGCCGCGTCCGCCGCCAGCAGCTGCGCCTCCAGGTCGGCGAACAGCTCCTCCCAGCGCATGCCGTCAATCTGCCGGACGGGCGGTGGATGGACAACGCCACTTGACCGATCGCCTGTGCCATCGTACAAAGGCAAACACAGGCAAACGCATGTCAAGGAGGTTCATCACATGATCGCTCTCCGGGATGCCCGGGCAGTTCCCCGGCGCCGAGCCGCCCTGCTGGTCGTCCTCGCGGCAGCGACACTGATCCTCGTCGCGCCCTCGCCGTCAACGGCGCTCCCGGCGTTGCTTCACACCGCCGACGACCCGACCGGCCCGCTCCAGGCTGCCGTGGGTCTCGGCACCTGGGCGTGCGCCTGCTGGTTGCTGATCTGCACCGCGCTGACCACCGCCGGTC
>JAYTOZ010000055.1:0-12037 GCA_043747515.1 Frankiales bacterium
CCGGTGCGCTCGCACAGCAGCTGCCACGGGACGAGGTTGGAGTGGTGCTCCATCTCGGTGACGCAGACCTCGTCACCGGGACCGAGGTGGAACCGGGACCCGGCGGCGGCGTTGCCGAACGAGTAGGCCACCAGGTTGTAGGCCTCGGTCGCGTTCTTGGTGAACACCAGCTCGTCATGCTGCGCGCCGAGGAAGCCCGCCACTGTGCCGCGGGCCGCCTCGTAGCCGTCGGTCGCCTCCTGCGACAGGGTGTGCACGCCGCGGTGCACGTTGCTGTAGTGCTGCTCGACGAAGGCCCGCTCGGCGTCGAGTACCTGCCGGGGCTTGTGCGAGCTCGAGGCGTTGTCGAGGTAGACGAGCGGGTGGCCGTTGACCTCGCGCGAGAGCACGGCGAAATCGGCCCGCACGGCCGCCACGTCGTACGTCGTGGGGGTCAGCAGCGAGGTCATACGCCCGAGCCCCCGAGGCCGGGGGTCACGCCTGCGGCAACCGGCTCCTTGGCCGGCGCGTATTGCTCGTAGCCATTCGCCTCGAGCTCGTCAGCCAACCCCTTACCGCCGGAGGCCGCGATGCGCCCCTTGACGAATACGTGCACGAAGTCGGGCTCGATGTAGCGCAGGATCCGGGTGTAGTGGGTGATCAGAAGCACACCGGTGGTGCCGGTGGCACGCACCCGGTTGACCCCTTCGGACACGACCCGCAGCGCGTCGACATCCAGCCCCGAGTCGGTCTCGTCCAGAATCGCGATCTTTGGCGCGAGCAACTCGAGCTGCAGGATCTCGTGCCGCTTCTTCTCGCCGCCGGAGAAGCCCTCGTTGACGTTGCGGGTAGCGAAGGCCGGATCCATCTCGAGCCGGGCCATCGCCTCTTTCTGCTCCTTGACCCACAGCCGGAGTTTGGGGGCCTCGCCGCGGATGGCGGTCGCGGCGGTCCGCAAGAAGTTCGAGACGGTGACGCCGGGAACCTCGACGGGGTACTGCATCGCCAGGAACAGGCCGGCCCGGGCCCGCTCGTCGACGCTCATCGCGAGGACGTCCTCGCCGTCGAGCAGCACCTGCCCGGAGGTGACGGTGTACTTCGGGTGGCCGGCGACCGAATAGGCCAACGTCGACTTGCCCGAGCCGTTCGGACCCATGATCGCGTGGGTCTCGCCCGCCCTGATCGTCAGATCGACGCCGGCGAGGATTTGCTTGTCGTCGACATTCACGTGCAAGTCGCGGATCTCAAGGATGCTCACTCAGCGCTCCAGCTTCACAAGGACGTCGTCGCCCTCGACGGTGACGGGGTAGGTGGCCACGGGCTTGATGGCGGGCAGGCCGGTGGGTGCGCCGGTGCGCAGGTCAAACTTCGACCCGTGCAGCCAGCACTCGATCTGGCCGTCCTCGACGTCGCCCTCGGACAGTGACACGTCGGCGTGCGAGCACACGTCGGAGATCGCGAAGACCTCCCCGCCGGAGCGGGCGATGCAGATCGGCGTGCCGTCGAGCTCGACGCGGAGCGCGCCGTTCTCGGGCAGATCGGACAGCGAACAGGCCTTCACGCAGACAACTCCTTCTCGAGCGCCGCGTAGAGGCGCTCCTCGATGGCGGGGACGCCGATCTGCTGGACGACCTCGTTGAAGAAGCCGCGCACCACCATCCGGCGGGCCTCAGCGGCCGGGATGCCCCTGGACGTCAGGTAGAACAACTGCTCCTCGTCGAACCGGCCGGTTGCACTTGCATGCCCGGCGCCAGTGATCTCGCCGGTCTCGATCTCGAGGTTCGGCACCGAGTCGGCCCGGGCCGAGTCGGTGAGCAGCAGGTTGCGGTTGAGCTCATAGGTGTCGGTGCCGAGCGCCTCGGCCCGGATCAGCACGTCCCCCACCCAAACGGTGTGCGCGCCCTCGCCCTGCACGGCGCTTTTGTAGGTGACCCGGCTCTTGCAGTGCGGGACCCCGTGGTCGACGAACAACCGGTGTTCCAGGTGCTGCCCGGCGTCGGCGAAGGCCAGCCCGAGGAACTCCGCGTCGCCGCCCGGCCCGGCGTAGGTCACCGTGGGGACGAGCCGGACGAGGTCGCCGCCGAGCGTCACGACGATCGAGCGGAACCGCGCGTCGCGGCCAAGTCGGGCGGCCTGTGCGGACAGGTGCACACTGCCAGGCGCCCACCCCTGCAACGACACCAGGGTCAGCGAGGCGCCGTCGCCGACCCGGAGCTCGACGCCGCCGTTGTGCGTCGCGAGCCCGACGTGGTCGAGCACGACGATGGCCTGGGCATGCGCGACGAGATCGACCACCAGATGGCCGTACGACGTCCCGCCGGTGCCCTCGACCCGCAGCACGACCGGCTCGGTGAGCTCGCCAGTGATCCGGACGAGGGTGCCCTTGGCGAAGTCACGCATGGCAAGGGCCGCGGAGCGGTCGGACGGCACGAGCGCGCAACCGACGAGCTCGTGGTCGGGACCGATGGTCTCGACCTCGACCCCCTCGGGTGCGGTGACCTGCACGTCGATCGAGCCGTCGACCGCTGCCGTGCCGTCATGCAGCCCACGCAGGCGGGCCAGCGGGGTGAAGCGCCAGTCCTCCTCGCGGCCGGTGATGACGGCGAACGCGTCTGGGTCGCGCGACAGGATCCGCACGGCGCGGGCGTCCGCCGGCTTCTTCGGGGTGGACGGGGTGACGTTGGCCGCGATCGAGCCCTCGACCAGCCCACCGGTCTCCTTGAGCGCCGTGCGTTCAGTGATGAGCGCGTCGGCCATACTCGTGGCGCCGGAGCTAACCAACGGAGCCCTCCATCTGCAGCTCGATGAGCCGGTTCAGCTCGAGCGCGTACTCCATCGGCAGCTCCCGGGCGATCGGCTCGACGAAGCCACGCACGACCATCGCCATCGCCTCGTCCTCGGCCAGGCCCCGGCTCATCAGGTAGAACAGCTGGTCCTCGCCGACCTTGCTGACCGTCGCCTCGTGGCCGAGTGACACGTCGTCCTCGCGCACGTCGACGTACGGGTAGGTGTCGCTACGGCTGATCGTGTCGACCAGCAGCGCGTCGCACACGACGTTGCTCCGGCTGCCGTGGGCGCCCTCCTGGACCTGGACCAGCCCGCGGTATGACGTACGCCCGCCGCCTCGGGCGACCGACTTGCTCACGATGTTGGACGTCGTGAACGGCGCGGCGTGCACCATCTTGGCGCCGGCGTCCTGGTGCTGGCCGGGGCCAGCGAAGGCGACCGAGAGCGTCTCGCCACTGGCCCGCTCGCCGAGCAGGTAGCAGGCGGGGTATTTCATGGTGACCTTGGATCCGATGTTGCCGTCGATCCATTCCATCCGGCCGCCCTCGTGCACCGCGGTGCGCTTGGTGACCAGGTTGTAGACGTTGTTCGACCAGTTCTGGATCGTCGTGTACCGGACGTGCGCGTCCTTCTTGACGATGATCTCGACGACGGCGGAGTGCAGCGAGTCGCTGGAGTACGTCGGGGCGGTGCAGCCCTCGACGTAGTGCACCGAACTGCCCTCGTCGGCGATGATCAGCGTGCGCTCGAACTGGCCCATGTTCTCGGTGTTGATCCGGAAGTAGGCCTGCAGCGGGATGTCGACCTTGATGCCCTTGGGCACGTAGATGAACGAGCCGCCGGACCACACCGAGGTGTTGAGCGCGGCGAACTTGTTGTCACCGACCGGGATGACCGAGCCGAAGTACTCCCTGAACAGCTCCTCGTGCTCGCGCAGGCCAGTGTCGGTGTCGACGAAGATGACGCCCTGCAGCGCAAGGTCCTCGCGAATCTGGTGGTAGACGACCTCTGACTCGTACTGCGCGGCGACGCCGGCAATGAGGCGCTGCTTCTCGGCCTCCGGGATGCCGAGCCGGTCGTAGGTGTTCTTGATGTCGGCGGGCAGCTCGTCCCACGAGGTGGCCTGCTTCTCGGTCGAGCGCACGAAGTACTTGATGTTGTCAAAGTCGATCCCGGACAGATCCGAGCCCCAGGTAGGCATCGGCTTCCTGCCGAACAGCTTCAGCCCCTTCAACCGAAGGTCCAGCATCCACTGCGGCTCGCTTTTGAGCGCGGAGATGTTGCGGACGACATCCTCGTTGATGCCGCGGCGGGCGGTCTTGCCGGCGACATCGCTGTCGGACCAGCCGAACTTGTAGGTGCCCAGGCCCTCGAGCTGGGCCTCGGTCTTCTCTGCGACGGTCTGCTCAGCGACGGTCGGGGCAGTGGGCGCTGTCATGAGGGTGCCTTCCCGAAGGGGATGAAGGTGGTGCACACGCCGTCGCCGTGGGCGATCGTCGCGAGTCGTTGGACGTGCACGTCGAGCAGCCGGCCGATGGCGGCCGTCTCGGCGTCGCACAACTGGGGGAATTCCTGCGCCACGTGCTGGACGGGGCAGTGGTGCTGGCACAGCTGGACGCCGAGCCCCTGCTTGCTGGTGCTCGCGGCGTAGCCGTCACCGGACAGTGCCGCCGCCAGCGCGGCCGGCCGGTCGGCGGCCGGCACGTCGCCGATGCCAGCCCACCGCTGCTCGAGCCGGGCCACCCGATCTGCGGCAAACCGCTCGACGGCGTCCGGCCCGCCGTGCGCGGCGAGGTAGCGAAGGGCGCTCACCGCCAGATCGTCGTAGCCACTCGGACCGGCGGCGTGGCCGGCGTCGGTGAGCGCATAGAGCCGGGCCGGGCGACCCCTGCTGCGAAGCGCCCGGATGCGGGCTTCCCGGGTGCTCACGGTGCCTTCGGCCAGCAACGCATCGAGGTGCCGGCGGACCGCCGCGGGGCTCAGCACGAGCCGTTCGGACAACGAGATCACCGTCGACGGACCCAACTCGAGCAGCAGCGCGAGCACGTGCTCGCGAGTGCCCATCTGGTCTGCCACGGTTTTCACAACGTCAGTGTCACCTAAATACGTCCCGACGTCGACCCAGCCCCCGTCGTCCCGGCGGGCCGGGCCAGACCACCCCGCCTAGACTCGCTGCGTGACCGACACCGCGCTCGAGGTCATCGGCCTCGTCAAGCGATACGGCGCGAGGGCCGCCGTCGACGGCCTGTCCTTCTCGGTACGCCGGGGCACGGTCTTGGCCCTGCTCGGCCCGAACGGTGCCGGCAAGACCACGACGGTCGAGGTGTGCGAGGGCTTCCGCTCCCCCGACGGCGGCGCCGTCCGGATACTCGGGTGCGATCCCGCTGACCGGTCCCTGCGGGCCCGCGTGGGCGTGATGCCGCAGACGGCCGGCGGCTACCCGGGGCTGCGCGCCGGCGAGCTGCTGCGCCTGGTCGCCTCCTATCACCGCGACCCACTGGATCCGGTTGACCTCCTGGCCCGGCTGGGCCTGCTCGAGGTCGAGCGGACCGCGTTCCGTCGGCTCTCGGGAGGGCAGCAGCAGCGCCTGTCGCTCGCGATGGCGATCATCGGCCGCCCCGAGCTGGTCTTCCTCGACGAGCCGACCGCCGGGCTCGACCCGCAGGCCCGGCGGGCGACCTGGGAGCTCATTGAGGCGCTGCGCCGCGACGGCGTCACGGTCGTGCTGACCACCCACCTGATGGACGAGGCCGAGCACCTCGCCGACGAGGTCGTCATCATCGACGCCGGTCGGTTGGTCGCGAGCGGCACCGTCGCCGAGCTCACCCGGCACAGCGCGACCGGGCAGCTGCGCTTCCGGGCCAGGCCTGGCCTCGATCTCGACCTGCTCCTGCAGGCGCTGCCTGAAGGCTGCCTCGGCAAGGAATCGCCGGATGGGCAGTACCTGCTCGAAGGGCCTGTCAACCCGCAGTTGCTGGCCACCGTCACCGCCTGGTGCGCCACCCACGGCGTGCTCGCGCAGGACCTCAAGGTCGAGCAGAAGAGCCTCGAAGACGTCTTCCTGGACCTCACCGGCCGGGAGTTGCGCGGATGAACGCCTGGGCACCCGGGACGCTTGCGCCCCGCCCCGGAGCCGCCCCGGTGGGCCGGATGCTGCGCTCGCAGACCCGCGCCGAGTTGCTGCTCGCACTGCGCGGTGGCGAGCAGCTCCTCCTCACAATGATCATCCCGCTGGGACTGCTCGTCGTCCTGACCTTGGTGCCGTTCGTCGCCGTCACCGGTCGCCGCGTCGATTTCTTCGTCCCTGGAGTGCTTGCCCTGGCGATCATGTCCAGCGCCTTCACTGGCCAGGCCATCGCGACCGGCTTCGAGCGCCAGTACGGCGTCCTGAAGCGCCTCGGGGCAACGCCGCTCCCCCGATCGGTGCTGCTCGCCGCCAAGACCCTCGGGGTGCTGGTGATCGAGCTGGCGCAATTGGCGGCGATCAGCCTGGTCGGGCTGGCCCTCGGCTGGCACCCACACGGCTCGCCGCCTGCACTGCTGGCGCTGGTCATGCTGGGCACCGCGGCGTTCAGCGGGTTGGGGCTGCTGCTCGGCGGGACCCTGCGTGGGCTGACCACCCTGGCCGCCGCCAACCTCGTCTGGTTCGTCCTGCTGCTGCTCGGCGGGGTGGTGTTCCCGCTCAGCCAGTTCGGGGCTGCCGAACCTGTGCTGCGTCTGCTGCCGACCGCCGCGCTGTCCGGCGGGCTTCGTTCGGTGCTGGTCGGGCACGGGACTCCGGGGCGCGACCTGCTCGCCCTTGCCGTCTGTGCGGTGCTGACCCTCATCGCGGCCGGCCGCGCCTTCCGTTGGGAGTGACCGTGAAGCGCTTGCTGCTCGCCCTGCTCGCCCTGCTCGGCCTGCGGCGCCGTCCTGTCGAACCCGCTTGGCCGGGCGCGGTGGTCGCCGACGACGGCACACCGTTGCACGTCGAGATCGACGAGGGCGGGACGGGCCTCACCATCGTGTTCTCGCACGGCTTCACCGCGCAGCTCGGTGAGTTCGCCCTGCAACGCAAAGCGCTCCAGGGGCTCGCCCGGCTGGTTTTCTACGACCAGCGCGGGCACGGGCGCTCCGGTCGTGGCCACTGGCGGCACGCCACCTTCGACCAACTCGGCCGCGACCTGCAGACCATTGTTTCCGCGACGACGCCGAGCGGCCCGGTGGTGCTGTTCGGCCACTCGATGGGCGGCATGACGGTGATGGCCTGGGCCCGGCAGTTCCCACAGGAGGTGGGTGCCCGCGTCGTCGGCGCCTTCCTGCTCGCGACCGCCGCGGACGACGTCGTCCAGGGACCGATCGGTGCGACCGTCCGGCTGCTGCGCCGGCTGCACCTGCTCGGGCTCTACCTCACCTGCCTGCGGCTCGTGTCGCCGCTGATCGAGCGCGCCCGCAAGCCCGGCACGAAGGCCGGCCGGGCCTTCATCACGCGCCAGCTGTTCGGGACCGACGACGCCGACGACGCAGACCTCGTCACCCGCGTCCAGGCGATGCTCGAGTCGACACCGTTCACCACCAGCGCGGCGTTCTACCCCAGCTTCATGGCCCACGACGAGCGCGACGGACTTGCCGTGCTCGCCCGGATCCCGACGACGGTGCTGTGCGGCACGGCAGACCGGCTCACCCCCGACTCGCACAGCCGGGCGATGGCCGAGGTGCTGGGGGTGCGGACCGAGCTGGTGCTCGTCCCCGGCGCGGGGCACAGCGTCAACATCACCCGGCCGCAGCTCGTCGACGACGCGCTGTTGCGACTGCTGGCCCGGGTCAGTACCGGCGTCGAGCCGGGCGCGGCGTCAGGCGCTTTAACGGCCTGATGGACGCCGGGGCCCACGTGGTCAGCCGCTTCCCGGCCGGCGCCGGTACGGCCGCCGTCCAGGGTCGGTTCCGCCACTTCGCCCGTCGTCCGACAAGCACGAGCCGGACAGATCACCACCAAAGGGTCCACCGCGATGGGGGCAGTGGCGAGGCGGGCAGGGGTCCCACCAGCGGCCGGGCAGCCGGCTGTTCCGGACGAACGGTGGCACCGTCATCCTTGGGCCACTGCCGACCTGAGGTCCCCTTGCCGGCGGGGAGCGAGCGCGGGCGAGATCACCACATGGGATCGGTACGACGGAACCTCGCGGCTGCCGGCAGGCCCGCGGCACCACCCCGCCGTACGCTGACCGGGTGACCAACACCCGCCGCCAGGTGCTGCGGCTGGCGCAGCTCGCCCTCGGGCTGCAGGTGCTGCTGGTGGTCTCCGGGGCGGCCGTACGAGTGACCGGTTCGGGCCTGGGATGCCCAACCTGGCCGCGCTGCACCGGTGGCTCACTGGCCAGCACTGCGGCCCTCGGTGGCCACGGTGCGATCGAATTCGGCAACCGGCTGCTCGCGGTCGGGATGGAGCTGGTCGGGATCGCGCTGGTTGTGGCCGTTGTCCGGGCGCGCGGCCCACGGTCGTGGCGACGCCTCGCGCTCGTGCAGGCCATGGTCGTGCCGCTGCAGGCGGTTGTCGGCGGGTTGCTCGTGCTGTCCGGGCTCAACCCCTACGTGCTGATCCTGCACTTCCTGGCCAGCTTCCCGCTGATCGTGGCAGCCGCGGCGCTGGTGCAACGGGTCCACGAGAACGACGCTTCGCGCGAGCCGCTCGCCCGGGCCGAGCTGCGCTGGCTGACCCGCGGGCTGGTCGGCACCTCGGCGCTCGTGCTGGCCGCCGGGACCCTGGTGACCGGCACCGGCCCGCACGCCGGCGACCCGAAGGTGGCCCGGTTGCCATTCAGCCCGCGCGATGTCACCCAGCTGCACGCCGACCTCGTCTACCTGCTGGTCGGGCTGACCATCGCCACCGCGGTGGCGGCCCGCGCGCTGGCCGCACCGCCGGCGGTCCGGCGCGGCGCGGCAACCCTCGTCGGCCTGATCACCCTGCAGGCGGCGCTGGGCTACTGGCAGTATTTCTACGGCGTGCCACCGGCGCTCGTCGTGCTGCACGTGCTCGGGGCGGCGCTGGTGCTCACCGTCGCGGCGCGGACCCACCTGGCGACGACCGGGCCGCTCGGCGGGCCACCGCAGCGGCGAAGCGCTCCGCCGAGCCCGGTGCATGTCGCAGGAACAGCGACGGCTCGGTGAGCTCGAGCTCAAGCACGAGGGGCGCGCCGTCCGGGCCCGGCACGAGGTCGACCCTGGCGTAGAGCAGCGGCTCCCCAACCACCGCCAACGCGGCGTGGGCGACCGCGACCTGGGCTGCGGACGGCTCGCGCGGCGTCACCACGGCGCTGCTGACCAGGTCGTTGCGCACACCGGCGCCGAGCTCCAGCAGCGCGCCTTTACGGGCCCCGTGGCTGACCACGCCGTCGAAGCACAGCACCGACGTCTCGCCCTCGCCGTCGACCGCCGGCAGGTAGGGCTGCACCATCGCGGTACGCCCGGCCGCGTGCAGCGACCGGACGTGCGCGCCGGCGTCCTGGCCCGGGGCGTACGCCGCAGCGTCGCGCGCACCGGCCGAGACCGTCGCCTTCACGACGTACGACGTCCCGGGCGGTTCGAAGACCTCGCCCGGGGTGAGGAAGCGGGTTGGCACGACCGGCAGCCCGGCGGCGGCGAGATCGCGCAGATAGGTCTTGTCGGTGTTCCAGGTGAGCAGCGCGGCGGGGTTGGCCAGGCGCGGCACCGATCGCGCCCAGGCCAGGAACTCGGTCAGCCGCCAGGTGTAGTCCCAGGTGGAGTGCACGACGACGAGGTCGTAGACCGCCCAGTCGGTGCGGGTGTCGTCCCAGACCTGCGGCTCGGCGTCGACGCCGACCGCGGCGAGGGCCTCGACGAGCAGCGGCCCGTCCTCGGAGAGCTGCGGCAGGGCACGACATGTCGCAAGGGCGACCCGGCTCACCTCAGACGAGCTGGTCGACAGCGACGGCGAGGAACAGCAACGCCAGATAGCTGATCGACCAATGGAACAGCCGCATCGGTGCGACCGACGCCATCGAGCCATCGCCGTCGCGGACCCGCCGCTGGAGCAGGTGCGCCTCACGCAGGAAGACCGCGCCGAGCACGACCGCGGAGCCGGTGTAGAGCAGGCCCGAGCCGTCGAGAGCGAGCAGCAGCGAGGTCGCGACCATCGCCCAGGAGTAGGCCACGATCCGGCGCGCGACGACGGCCGGGGTCGCAACGACCGGCAGCATCGGGACGTCGGCCCTGGCGTAGTCGTCGCGGTAGCGGATGGCCAGCGCCCAGAAGTGCGGCGGCGTCCAGAAGAAGATCACCAGGAACAGCACGACCGCCGCCCAGGACACGCTGCCGGTCACCGCGGACCAGCCGATCAGGACCGGCATGCAGCCGGCCGCGCCGCCCCAGACGATGTTCTGCGACGTCCGCCGCTTGAGCACCATCGTGTAGACGACGACGTAGAAGGCGATCGCAGCGTCGGCCAGCAGCGCCGAGAGCAGGTTGGTGGTGAGCGCCAGCTCGACGGTGGCAAGCACGCCGAGCACGAGGCCGAACACCAGCGCGCTGGTCGGCGCGACGGTGTGCCGGACCAGCGAGCGCCGTTGCGTCCGGTGCATGACGCTGTCGATGTCGCGGTCCCACCAGCAGTTCAGCGCGTTGGCGCTGCCGGCCGCCAGCGATCCGCCGACAAGCGTGGCGACCACGAGGCCCCAGCCGGGCAGTCCGCGGGCGGCGAGCACCATGGTGGGAACGGTCGTGACGAGCAGCAGCTCGATGATCCGCGGCTTGGTGAGCGCGATGTATGCCAAGACGGTGGCGCGGGCCCGCTTGCCTCCTCGCAGGGCCACGACGGGCGCGGTTGCCGCTGGATCCGCGAGCGTTGTCACGCCTTGCACCTTACCGGCCGGGGCTCTCGCGTCGCCTACCGAGGATCGGTTGCAGCGGGGTTGCGGCATGGGCCTGCGGGCACCGCCGGGGATAAGGTCGAGTCTGATCACCCGGACGCACTCCGGGACCGCCGCTGAGGGGAACCACGACGCGTGAGCAGGCACAGCAGCGGCCCGGCCGCCCTGGGGTGGACCGAGCTCGACCAGCGCGCGGTGGACGTCGTCCGGACCCTCGCGATGGACAGCGTCGAGTCGGCCGGCTCGGGGCATCCGGGCACCGCGATGAGCCTCGCCCCGGCGGCCTATCTGCTGTTCCAACGGTTGCTCCGGCACGATCCGAGCGACCCGTCGTGGCGGGGCCGCGACCGCTTCGTGCTGTCCTGCGGGCACTCGAGCATCACCCTGTACATCCAGCTGTTCCTCTCCGGCTACGGCCTGACCGTCGAGGATCTCGCGCACCTGCGGCAGTGGGGTTCGCTGACGCCGGGCCACCCCGAGCACGGGCACACCCCCGGGGTCGAGACGACGACCGGGCCGCTCGGCCAGGGTGTCGGCAACGCCGTCGGCATGGCGATGGCCGCGCGCCGGGAGCGGGGCCTGCTCGATCCCGACACCGCCCCGGGGCAGAGCCCGTTCGACCACACCGTCTGGTGCATCGCCTCCGACGGCGACCTCGAGGAGGGCGTCTCGTCCGAGGCCAGCTCGCTCGCCGGCACCCAGCAGCTCGGCAACCTGGTGCTGCTCTGGGACGACAACCACATCTCGATCGAGGACGACACGCAGATCGCCTTCAACGAAGACGTCTGCGCGCGCTACGAGGCCTACGGCTGGCACGTGCAGCGGGTCGACTTCCTCGGCGCGGACGGTGCCTACGTCGAGGACGTCCAGGCGCTGCACGCAGCCCTGACCGAGGCGCAGGCCGTCACCGACCGGCCGAGCTTCATTGCGCTGCGCACGATCATCGGCTGGCCGGCGCCGACGCTGCAGGGCTCCGGCAAGGCGCACGGCAGCGCCCTCGGCGAGAAAGAGGTCGCCGCCACCAAGACACTGCTCGGCGCCGACCCGACCAAGTCCTTCGACGTGCCGGCGGACGTGCTGGCCCATGCCCGCGAGGTGGTGGCCCGCGGCCGGGCCGCGCACGAGGACTGGCAGGGCTCCTACGACGTGTGGGCCAAGGGCAACCCCGACGGCGTCGCGCTGCTCACGCGGATGTCCACCCGCACCCTGCCGGGCGGTTGGGCGGACGCGCTGCCGAGCTTCCCGGCCGACCCGAAGGGGATGGCCACCCGGATCGCCTCCGGCGAGGTGCTCACCGCGCTCGCCCCGGTGCTGCCCGAGCTCTGGGGCGGCTCGGCGGACCTCGCCGGGAGCAACAACACGACACCCAAGGGCCAGCCATCGTTCGTCCCGGCGGACCGGCAGACCAA
>JAYTOZ010000056.1:0-1555 GCA_043747515.1 Frankiales bacterium
GTCAGCTTGCTGCCCGGCCGGGACGGCCTCGTGCACATCAGCAAGCTCGGCAACGGCAAGCGGGTCGGCAAGGTGGAGGACGTTGTCAATGTCGGCGACAAGCTGCAGGTCGAGATCACCGAGATCGACCCGCGCGGCAAGATCAGCCTGACGCCGGTCCAGAACGAGACGGTCGCGGCCGAGCCCGTCGCCGCGCAGTAGTCCCAGATGACGTCCAGGCCCCCGGAGCGCACCCGTCGAACGGTGCTCCCCGGGGGCCTGCGCGTCGTCACCGAGTCTGTGCCCGGAGTCCGGAGCGCCGCCTTCGGCGTGTGGGTGGGCGTCGGCTCGCGCGACGAGCGCCCTGAGCTGGCTGGCACCTCACACTTCCTCGAGCATCTGCTGTTCAAGGGCACCCGCCGCCGCGACGCCCTGGAAGTAGCGGCCGTGATGGACGCCGTCGGCGGAGAGATGAACGCATTCACCGCCAAGGAATACACCTGCTACTACGCCCGGGTGCTCGACACCGACCTGCCACTGGCGGTCGATGTCGTCTCGGACCTGGTCACCGACGCGCTGTGCGCCGGCAGTGACGTCGAGAGCGAGCGGGGGGTCATCCTCGAGGAGCTCTCGATGCACGACGACGACCCCGGCGACGTCGTCCACGACGCGTTCGCCGAGGCCTTGTTCGGCGGACACCCGCTCGGCCGGCCGGTGATCGGCACCGCCCGGTCGATCGAGCAGCTGCCCGCGGCGGCGATCGTGGGCTACTACCGCGAGCGCTACACGAGCGCGCAGATGGTCGTCGCGGCGGCCGGCAACCTGGACCACGACGAGGTTGTCGCCATGGTGGGCAGAGCTTTTCGCGAGGACGGCGCCCGCGCGCCGGCGCCACTGCGCGACGCGGGCAGTCCGCCGCCGATGGTGTGCAGGGCCGTCGTGGAGGACCGACCGACCGAGCAGGCGCACGTGGTGCTCGGCGCCCCCGGACTGGCCCGCGACGACGACCGGCGCTACGCCCTGTCGGTGCTCAACAACGCCCTCGGCGGCGGGATGTCGAGCCGGCTGTTCCAGGAGGTCCGCGAGCGGCGGGGGTTGGCCTACTCCGTCTACTCCTACTCCTCGCATCACGCCGACACGGGAGTGTTCGGCGTCTACGCCGGCTGCGCGCCCGGCAAGATCGACGAGGTCCTCGGCCTGTGCCGTGCGGAGCTCGACAGCGTCGCCAACAAAGGCATCACCGCTGCCGAGCTGATTCGCGCGAAGGGCCAGATGCGCGGTTCCCTGGTGCTCGGGCTCGAAGATACCGGCGCCCAGATGAGCCGGATCGGCAAGGCCGAGCTGGTGCACGGCGAGGTCCAGCCGGTCGAGGCGCTGCTCGCGCGGATCGAGGCCGTCAGCCTCGACGACGTGCTCGCCGTCGCTGGGGACGTCCTGCGACGCCCGCTCTCGCTCGGCGTGATCGGGCCCTTTGCCGGCCGCGACTTCGCCGAGGTGATCGGGTGATCCGCGTCGCGGTGCTCGGCGCCAAGGGCCGGATGGGCGCCGAGGTCGTCCGGGCGCTCCGGGCTGCTGA
>JAYTOZ010000057.1:0-1536 GCA_043747515.1 Frankiales bacterium
CGGGAGAAGCCCGACGGCATCGCGATCTCGGGCCTCTTCGTCGCCGGAATCGTCCTGGTCTCAGTGATCTCGCGCGTCGCGCGCACGACCGAGCTCCGCGCCGACGCAATCGAGCTTGACCCGACCGCTCGCGAATGGATCCAGGAGGCCCTCGCCGCCGACGGTCAGATCAACATCGTCGCGAACCAGCGACAGGCAGGCGATGACGCCGAGTACCAGGCCAAGGAGGTCGCGCAGCGCGGGACGAACCCGGTACCCGGCAAGGCACGAATCTTGTTCCTCGAGATCGACGTAGTCGACCCTTCCGAGTTCAGTCAGACCCTCAAGATCCGCGGCGTACAGGTCGGACCCCACCGGGTCCTCAGGACCGAAAGCCCCGCCGCGCCGAACGCGATCGCCGCCGTCCTGCTCGCCCTTCGAGACGCGACCGGCGTCCGGCCCCGCTGTTATCTCGAGTGGGCCGAGGGGAACCCACTGGGCCACCTCCTGCGCTACCTGCTCCTGGGTAGGGGTGACACCGCCCCCGTCGTACGCGAGATCATCCGGCAAATCGAGCCCGACCCGGTGAAGCGCCCCGCGATTTACGTCGGCGGTTAGCCCCTCCCCGCCGACCCTGACACGGCGCTCCTCGCCGGGCGCGGCCGTGGGCGCCGTCGAGCCAGCATCGCTTTGCTGGTCACAGAAGTGGTCACGAGGCTGCCGGCCAGAGGCGGTTCCAAGTGGCCAACCTCGGTTGACCGCATCGCGCGCATGAGCGCAGGAGCCGCTGCCTCGGGCTATCGCGGCAACGTGAAGCCACCCGGCAGCGCGTGTTCAAGTCCCACCGCCACCGCCAGCCAGGGACTTCGGACGTTTCCCGCAGCGCAGAGACCTGCGGCGATCAGCTTGGCCGCCGCTGCCCGCATCGCGAGGTCGACGTGCGAGGACGTCTCGAGCGTGTTTGGAGGTGACATTTGCCGCTGGTGAACGGAACACGTGCGGCCGGGACCTGGTGATTCTGCTCGGGCTTGTTGGTTGTGGTCAGCTACGCCTGCCGTCGGTCGTGGTCCCGTCCGTGCGGGGACCTAGGGCAGCCCGGCCAGGCGTTGCCGGCGGAGCAGCTCGTGCGGCCCTGGGTCGAGCTCGTCCAGCGGCCGGTCCAAGGCCCGGGACAGCAGCAGGTCGGCCAGCGCAGGGTTGCGGGCGAGCACCGGGCCGTGCAGATACGTGGCAACAACCCGCCCCTGGAGGGCGCCCTCACCCCGGCTGCCGTCGGCGCCGTTGCCGGTGCCGCGGGTGACGGTGGCAAGTGGTCGGGCGGCCGGGCCCAGCGTCGTGGCGCCGGCGTGGTTCTCGAAGCCGGTCAGCGTCGGCAGCGCGAGTTCGGCGTCGAACTCGGCGGCCACCTCGCCCACTGCCCGGCGGGTGAGCCGGGTCGTGACGGCGTCGAGGACCCCCAGCCCGTCGTACGCCGTGCCGGTGGCGGTGTCGAAGCGTTGGCCGAGCAGTTGCAGGCCGGCGCAGACCCCGAAGACGTGCGCGCCGCCGTCGAGGGCC
>JAYTOZ010000058.1:0-2340 GCA_043747515.1 Frankiales bacterium
CGGACGACGCGCGGGAAGGGCAGCAGTGGACGAGGTCCTGGCCAGAGCCGGCCTGTTCCAAGGGGTCGCCGGGGAGGCGTCGGAGGCGCTCGCGAGCTCGCTGCAGTACGCCGACTACACCCGCGGTGAGACGGTCTTCCTCGAGGGCGAGCAGGGCGACACGCTCTACATCGTCCTGACCGGCAAGGTCAAGATCGGCCGCCGGGCGGCCGACGGCCGGGAAAACATGCTGTCGGTGATGGGCCCGTCGGACATGTTCGGTGAGCTGTCCCTGTTCGACCCCGGCCCCCGGACCGCCACCGCCACGGTCGTCACCGAGGCTCGCCTCGCCTCGCTCGCGCACGCCTCACTCAAGCCGTGGATCACCGACCGGCCCGAGATCGCCGAGCAGTTGCTGCGCGTGCTGGCCCGCCGGCTGCGTCGTACCAACGATGCGCTGGCCGACCTGATCTTCACCGACGTCCCCGGCCGAGTGGCCAAGCAGCTGCTCGCCCTGTCGGAGCGGTTCGGCTCCAAGGAGCCCGATGGCACCCGCGTGCACCACGACCTCACCCAGGAGGAGCTCGCCCAGCTCGTCGGTGCCTCCCGGGAGACGGTCAACAAGGCGCTCGCCGACTTCGCCCAGCGGGGTTGGGTACGGGTCGATTCACGGGCGTTGACGATCCTCGACGGCGAGCGGTTGGCCCGTCGGGCGCGATAGGCCTCCTGGCCCCGCTCACTGCGGATAGTCGGCCTTGTCCGGCACCACATCGGAGGTGTCCAGCGCATCGAGGTGCGTCGGCGTGCCGCCGAGCCCCTTCACCATCGTGCGGAAGTCGTAACGCATCAAGCCGAGCCAGGAGTGTTCCTTGTCGCCCGGCTTGCCCGGCAGGTCGTCGTCGCGCAACGTGGCCTCGTAGCGGGCACCGGTCTCCTGGCCGATCTGCTTGAGGACCTTGGAGGGGAACACCTCCGAACCGAAGATGACCGGCACCTTCTCCGACCGCACCTGGTCGATCAGCCGGGCGATCTCCTTGGGCGTGGGGTCCTCGAAGTTCGAGGGCTGCACGGCGCCGAGGATCTTGTAGCCGTAGTCCCGCCCGAAATAGGCGTAGGCGTCGTGGTAGGTCAGCAGTTCCTTCGGGCCGGTGATCGTCGCGGTGTCGGCCTTGAGCGCGTCCGACAGCGCGGTCGCCTTGGCGTCAAAGCCCTTCCGGTTGGCCTCGTAGGTCGCCTTGCCCGCCGGGTCTTTCGCGGTCAATGCGGCAGCGGTCGCGTCGGCGTACTTGATCGCGAACAGCGGATCGGTCCAGAGGTGCGGGTTGGGCTTGCCGTCCTTCTTGGGGAAGGAGAAGTCGTAGATGTACGCCGACTCCGGCAGCGACGTGGTGCCCAGGGCGACGATCCGCGAGCCCTTCTTGGCGTTCTGGCCGGCCAGGTCGGCGGTGGGGTCTTCGAGCTTGAGGCCGTTGATGAAGACGAGATCGGCCCGCGCCAGCAGCTTGCTGACCTGCGGCGGTGGCTCGTAGGTGTGGCTGTTGGTGCCCTCCGGGACGATGCCGTTGAGGGTGATCCGGTCCCCGCCGATCTGCGACACGATCGAGGTGATCGGCGCAACGGTGGTGACCACCTGCAGAACCGTCGAACCGTCGGCCCGTTTGGCGGCGGCCGGCACGCTGCTGGCGCCGCAGGCAGCGAGCAGGACCGCCACGGTCGCCAGGGTCGCCAGGGTCCAGGGGCGCGGGAGGGTCATGGAAGCAAACTAGACGTTTCTGCAAAAGACTTGCAACAGCAACCTGTACGCCGGGGTCAGTGCGCGCCGAGGTAGGCCAACTGGGCGAGCACCGACAAGGTCGCCGCCGGCCACAGCGCCCGGTCGACATCTGCGTAGACCAGCTCGACGACCTGCTGTGCGTCGGTCGCCCCGCCCGCGACAGCGGCGCGGACCTGCTCGAGGCGCTGCTCGCGATGGTCGAGATAGGCCTGCGCGGTCACGCCCGCCGAGGCCAGTTCGGGGCCGTGTCCGGGCAGGACGATCACGTCGCCGAGCGTGCGCAACCGCCGCAGCGAGGTGAGATAGTCGGCAAGCACCCCGTCGGGGTGGGCGACCACCGTGGTGCCCCGGCCGAGGATCGTGTCGCCGGTCAAGACGGCTCCGTCCTCGGCCAGATGCAGCGACACCGAATCGGCCGTGTGCCCTGGGGTGTGGACGACCTCCAGGGTGAGCCCGGCCGCCCCGAGGCGCTGTCGGTCCGTGGTCAGACCATCGACGCCGTCGGTGGTGTGCACCGGGTCGAGCGAGACGACATCCGCGCCGGTCAACTCACGCAGCCGCCCGGCCCCCTCACTGTGGTCGAGGTG
>JAYTOZ010000059.1:0-7995 GCA_043747515.1 Frankiales bacterium
ACACTGGCAACCGCCGGGTCGGTGTAGACGGCCCGCGGGATCGCCCGGTAGTCGGCTGTCCGGTCGCCGCCGAGCAGGTTCGTCGACACGATCCTGGCCTGGTAGTTGGCTGTGTGCGTGTACGGCGCGGTGCCCGTCACATCACCGGCCGCCCAGACGTGCTGCTGGCCCCTGACGCGGCAGTGGTCGTCCACCTGCACCTCACCGCTGTCCCCCAGCTCGATACCCAGCACCTCCAGACCCAGCCCGTCGGTGGTCGGGTGGCGGCCGACGGCGACCAGCACGCGGGCGACCTCGACCTTCGAGCCGTCCGACAGGTGCACCCGGGCCAGTCCGGCTTCGGCCAGCTCGGCCCGCTGCACCTCGACACCCAGCCGCACGTCGATGCCCTCGCCGCGGAGCACGGTCGCGAGGGCCTCGGCGATGCTGGCCTCCTCCTTGCCGACCAGCCTCGGACCGCTCTCGACCAGCGTGACGTCGACGCCGAAGCGCGCGTGCGCCTGGCTCAGCTCACAACCGACGGCGCCGCCACCCACGACGAGCAGCGAGGCGGGGCGGTCCTGCGCCGACAGCGCCTCGTCCGAGGTCCAGGTCGGCACCCGGTCGAGTCCCTCGATCGGCGGACGGACCGGCCCGGAGCCGGTCCCGATGACCAGGTCGGTCCAGCGTAGTTGGCGCCCCTCGACGTCGACGAGGCCCGGACCGGTGATCGTGCCTCGGCCCCGGACGAGCGTGACGCCAGCCTCTTCGACCGCTTTGGCCGCCGCTGTGTCGTCACGCCCCTCGGCGATGTCGTCGCGCCGCTCGACCGCGGCCCGGAAGGCCAGGTCCTCATCGTCGAGGGTGGGGGCGGCAGCTGCGCCGCCGAGCTCTCGAAGCGCCTTGGCCTCGACGCGGGCCTCGGCGCTGCGCAGCACCGACTTGCTCGGCATGCAGGCGACGTAGGGGCATTCCCCGCCGACCCGAAGCGCCTCGACGAGGGCGACCGAACGGCCTGCCTCGGCCAAGGCATTGGCGATGGACTCACCGGCGGAACCGGCGCCGAGCACGACAACATCGAAGGACTCCATGACGGCTCCTTCACCCGTACGGCGGGCCGTCACACCTCGCGACGGTCGACGTCATGTCCGCGTCATCACAGCGAGCGCCCCCGCGAGGTCCTCGATGAGGTCGGCCGGGTCCTCCAGACCGATCGAGATGCGCACCGCGCCGGGGTCGATCCCGGCCGCCGCGAGGGCGCCGTCGTCGAGGGCGAGGTGTGTGGTGCTCGCGATGTGCACCGCGGTGCTGACGGTGCCGCCGAGACTGGTGGCGCGCTGGATGAGCTGCAGGCCGTCGATCAGGTCCATGCCGGCGGCCCGCCCACCCCGCGGCGTGACGGTCACGACGGCGCCGTAGCGACCGTCGTCGAACAACCGGCGGGCCAGGGCGTGGCTGCGGTGCGACGGCAGGCCGGGATGGTCGACACCGGCGACGGCCGAGTGCGCCTCCAGCGCGGTCGCGACGGCAAGGGCCGAGGCGCACTGCCGGGCCACCCGCAGCGGCAGGGTGGCGAGCCCTCGGTGCAGCAGCGCGGCGTCGTCGGGTGACAGCGCCCCGCCGAGATCGACCCGGGCCGCCCGGATCCGGGCCACCAGCTCCGTGGCGCCGACGACCACCCCACCGGTGACATCGCTGTGCCCACCGAGGTATTTGGTCGCCGAGTGGACAACGAGATCGACGCCGTGCTCCAGCGGCCGGCAGACCACCGGCGAGGCGAAGGTCGCGTCGACGACGAAGGGCACCCCCGCCTCGCGGGCCACTGCCGACAGGGCCGGGAGGTCGGCCACCGTCATGGTCGGATTGGCCAGCACCTCACCCCACAGCACCGCCGTGGTGGGACGCAGGGCCGCCCGCACCGCAGCCGGGTCGGTGCCGTCCACGAACGTCGTCGCCACGCCGAAGCGGGCGAGCTGGCGGGTCAGCAACGCCCACGTCCCGCCGTACACCTCGCGGGGTGCCACGACGTGCGAGCCGGCCTGCGTCAACGCCATCAAGGTGGTGGCGATGGCGGCCATCCCGCTCGAGAACGGCTGCCCGGCCACCGCGGTGGCCACGCCGACGCCCTCGAGAGCCGCCACGGCATCGGCGAAGCCCTGGGCTGTCGGGTTGTCGGTGCGGCTGTAGGACCAGCCGGGCTCGCGACCGGCGAACACCTCGGCGCACTGCCGGGCCGAGGCGAACACGAAGGTCGCGGTGCGGTGCACCGGGGGCACCAGCGGTTGCTGGCGGACCGGTGACGGCGGCGGGCCGTGCACCGCCCGGGTGCCCTCGCCTGGTGTCGTCACTCGCTCGCTGCCGGGCGGCTCATCAGGCCGCGCACCATCTCGGCCGGCGTCATGCCGTCGTGCACCACGGCGACGACATGCTCGGTGATCGGCATGTCCACGTCGTGCTTGCGGGCCAGGTCGAGGATCGAGCGGCAGCTCTTGACCCCCTCGGCAGTCTGCTGCTTCTGGGCCAGGATCTGCTCGAGGGTCTCGCCGCGACCGAGCTTCATCCCGAAGGTGCGGTTGCGCGACAGCGGTGAGGTGCAGGTGGCGACCAGGTCGCCGAGACCGGCGAGGCCGGCGAAGGTCATCGGGTCGGCGCCGAGGGCGACGCCGAGCCGGGACGTCTCGGCCAGACCGCGGGTGATGAGCGAGGCCTTGGTGTTGTCGCCGAAGCCCATCCCCTCGGCCATGCCGGTGGCGAGCGCAATCACGTTCTTCACGGCGCCACCGAGCTCGCAGCCGACGACGTCGAGGTTGGTGTAGGGCCGGAAGTATCCCGTCGCACAGGCCCGCTGCAGCCGGGACGCAACGCCGAGGTCGCTGCACGCCACGACCGTCGCCGCCGGCTGGCCGACGGCGATCTCCTTCGCGAGGTTCGGACCGGTCACGACAGCGACCTGTGAGAACGGCACGTCGCCGACCTCGGCGATGACCTCGCTCATCCGCTTGGTCGTGCCGAGCTCCACGCCCTTGATCAGGCTGACGAGGACCGCGTCCCGGGCCAGGCCGGACGCGACGGCCCCGAGATTGGCGCGCAGACTCTGCGAAGGCACCGCAAGCACGACGAAATCGGCGCCGTCGACGGCCTCGAGCGCATCCCCGGTGGCCGTCAGGTTGTCCGGCAGGCGGACACCCGGCAGGTAGTCGGGGTTCTCGTGGGTGTCGCGGACCGCTGCCGCGAGTTGCTCGCGCCGGGCCCACAACACCACCTCGGTCCCGGCGTCTGCCAACACCTTGCCGTACGCCGTCCCCCAGGACCCCGTCCCGAGCACCGCAGCCCGGGTCACGCTGTGCCGCTGTCGCCGGATCGGGCCAGACCTGGGTCGTGTACGGCCGCAGGCGCCGCCGCGCCGCGCAGCACCTCGAGGTTGGCGGTGATGGCCGACATCACCGCAGCCGTCGCCTCGCGCAGCACCTCGGCGGTCATGTCCTTGCCCTGCCAGGGCGAGAGGTCGACTGGCGGCCCGGCAAGCAGCCGCATCGTGTGCCTGGGCAGGAGGTGCATCCCCTTGGTCCGGTAGCTGTCGTGGATCTCCTGGGCGCCCCACTGGGCGACGGGGACGACCGGCACCCCGGACAGCAGGGCCAGACGGGCCACCCCGGTCCTGGCCAGCATCGGCCACTTGCCGGGGTCACGGGTGACCGTTCCTTCGGGGTAGATCGTGACGCACTCCCCCGCCTGCAACGCCGACACCGCGTCGCGCAGCGCCAGCGACGCATCAGCCGTCCGGCGGTGCACCGGGATCTGGCCGGCGCCGCGCATGACGCTCGGGACAAGGCCCCTGCCCACGAACATCCCGGCCTTGGCCAGGTAGCGGGGCAGCCGACGGCCACCGAAGACGAGGAAGTCTGCGAGCACAGTCGGGTCGACCACCGAGATGTGGTTCGCGGCGATGAGCACCCCGCCGTCGGCCGGCACATGCTCGAGCCCTCGCCAGTCCCGCCTGGTCAGCAGGAGCAGCGGCGGCTTGAGCAGCAGCACCGCGAGGCGGTACCAGAAGCCGATCCGACCCAGCCGCACGCCGAACCCCTCTCGTGGCCGGACCGACGCCGGCGAGACGAAGTCTCGCGTGCGGCAACGGCAGTGTCGAGGAGCCTCTGCGAGGGTGTGTCGGTGGCGGTTTCGTGGGGTGTGGTCGTGCCCGTCAAGCGCCTCGGCATCGCCAAGACCCGCCTCGCGTCCTACGGCGAGGACCTGCGGCAGGCCCTCGCCCTGGCCTTCGCGGCCGACGTGGTCGACGCAGCGCTCGGTTGCGCCCTTGTCGCCAGGGTGGTGGTCATCACCGACGACCCGCGGGCCGCCGAGGCGCTGGCCGCCATCGGTGCGCTGATCGCCGCGGATTCGCCGGACGCCGGACTCAACCCGGCCCTGGCGCATGGGGCGGACCTGCTCAGGGCGAGCGACGACACCCTCGGCATCGCCACCTTGTCAGCCGATCTGCCGGCGTTGCGCTCATCGGACCTCGCCGCCACCCTGCGGCAGGTGGAGGCTGGCGCCCGGGCATTCGTGGCGGACGCGGCCGGCGACGGCACCACGTTGCTCGCCGCCGGTCCCGGCACTGCGCTGCAGCCGGCCTACGGCCCGATGTCGCGCCGCGCGCACCTCGCCTCCGGCGCATCCGAATTGCCCGGCGCGGCCGGGCTCCGGCAGGACGTCGACACCCCGACCGACCTCGCGATCGCGCTGCGGCTCGGGGTCGGTCGACACACCGCCGCGCTCGCCGACCAGGTCCACTGAGATGCAGGCCACCGTCACGTCGTACGACGGATCCGGCGTCGGCGTCGTGCTGGACGACGGGCGACGGTTGGCGGCAGGGCCGGCGGCTCTGGCCGGCAGCGGGATCCGGCTGCTGCGGCCCGGGCAGCGCGTGCAGGTCCAGCTCGACGGCGAGGTCGTCGTTCGGGTCCGGCTCCCGCAACCCTGAGCCGCCCGGTCACGCACGAAGGCCCCGGCCGAAGCCGGGGCCTTCGTGCGCTCTTGCCTAGCGCTTGGCGGCAGCCTTCTTGGCCGGAGCCTTCTTCGCCGGTGCGGCAGCCTTTGCGGCCCGAATGGTGGTGGTGGTGGCCTTGGCTGCCGCGCGGGCCGGAGCCTTGGCAGCCGCGCGGGCCGGAGCCTTGGCTGCGGTCGCCTTCGTCGCCCTGGTGGCCGCCTTGACCGGAGCGGCCTTCTTGGCCGTGGTCGCCTTGGCGGCGGCGGCGGCCTTGGCCGGGGCGGCAGCCTTCTTCACCGCCGTGGCACCGGTCCGGGCGGCGGTGCCGGCGAGGCGACCCACGCTGGGCCCGGTGGCAGCGATCTTCTTGGCGCCACTCACGACGTCCTTGAAGCCCTGCCCGGGGCGAAACTTCGGTACCGAGGTCTTCTTGAGCTTGACCGTCGCGCCGGTCGCGGGGTTGCGGGCCGTCCGGGCGGCGCGCTCCACCCGCTCGAACACCCCGAACCCTGCGATGGCGACCTTCTCGCCCTTGACGACGGCTCGGGTCACGGTGTCGACGACGGCCTCGACGGCGGCGGTGGCGGCCTTCTTGTCGCCCAGCCGCTCAGCGAGCGCCTCAATCAGATCTGCCTTGTTCACAGCGGTCCTCCCAGGACTGTTGAGGCGCTCTGCCTCTCGTCACGGAACGGTAGAGGCGTAAGCGGCTCACGTCGACCACCTCGACACAAGCACTTTCCTTGTGTCGCAACGCTTGTGCCCCCTGCTCACCCCTCAGGGGTGGGAAAACGGCCGGCATCGAGGTCGGCCAGCAGCATCTCGAGGCGGGTTGAGGCCCTGGCCAGGTCGTGTTTGGCGGCATCGCTCACAGCGAGCAGTCTTGTTACGACACGGGCCTTTTGCTCTTGCGGCACGTCCAGCGCACCGACCCGGCGGTGCGCCTCGCGCAGTCGCCGGGACAGGTCCTCGAACAGCTCGTCGTCGGTCACAGCGCCATCGTGCCAGGCAAACCGGTCAGGGCGTCCCCGGCGCGTCGTACCGGGTCAATGTCGCGCGGTGACGGGCTTCCAGGACGGACGGCGATCCTCGTAGGCGGCGATGTCGTCCTGGTGGCGCAGGGTCAGCCCGATGTCGTCAAGGCCCTCCATGAGCCGCCACCGGGTGAAGTTGTCGAGCTCGAAGGGCGCGACGATGTCGCCGCTGCGGACCTCCCGGGCCGCCAGGTCGACGGTGACAGCGGCCGTGGGATCGGCCTCGACCAGAGCCATCAGCCGCCCGACGACATCGCTCGGCAGCTGCACCGGCAACAACCCGCCCTTCAGGGAGTTGCCGCGGAAGATGTCGGCGAACTGGGCGCTGATCACGGCTTTGAAGCCGTAGTCGGTGAGCGCCCAGACCGCGTGCTCGCGCGATGATCCGGTGCCGAAGTTCTCCCCCGCCAGCAAGATGCTGGCCCCGACATGCTCCGGGCGGTTGAGCACGAAGGCCGGGTCCTCGCGCCATTCGCTGAACAAACCCCTGCCGAAGCCGGTTCGCGCGACCTGCTTGAGCCAGTCGCTCGGGATGATCTGGTCGGTGTCGACATCGCTGCGTCGTAGGGCGACGGCGGTCCCGGTGTGGCTGGTGAACGGTTCCATGGTTCAGACCTCCAGGTCAGCAGGGGCGGCGAGACGACCGACGACGGCGGTCGCGGCGGCGACCTCCGGTGAGACCAGATGGGTCCGCCCACCGCGGCCCTGCCGGCCCTCGAAGTTGCGGTTGCTCGTCGAGGCGCTGCGCTCACCTGGCGCGAGGGTGTCGGGGTTCATCCCCAGACACATCGAGCAGCCGGCACTTCGCCAGTCGGCACCGGCCTGGGTGAAGACGACGTCGAGGCCCTCCTGCTCAGCCTGCAGCTTCACCATCATCGAACCAGGGACGACCATCATCCGGACGCCGGGAGCGACCTTGCGGCCCGACAGGACGGTGGCGGCAGCCCGCAGGTCCTCCATCCGGCCGTTGGTGCAGGAGCCGAGGAACACGGTGTCCACCGCGATGTCGCGCATCGGCGTCCCGGCGGTCAAACCCATGTAGGCAAGCGCGCGTTCGGCGGCGTCGCGCGGGCCACCGGCGGGCAGCGCGGCGGGATCCGGGACGGTGTCGGCGAGCGCCACGCCCTGCGCCGGGTTGGTGCCCCAGGTGACAAACGGCGTGACCGCGGAGGCGTCCAGGACGACCTCCTTGTCGAAGGCGGCGTCGTCGTCGGTCCGGAGGGCGTCCCAGGCAGCGATCGCGGCGTCCCAGTCCGCGCCCTGTGGCGCACTCGGCCGGCCCTGCAAATAGGCGTAGGTCGTGGCGTCGGGGGCGATCATCCCGGCCCGCGCACCCCACTCGATGCTCATGTTGCAGACCGTCATCCGGCCCTCCATCGACAGCGCGCGGATCACCTCACCGCGGTACTCGACGACGTAGCCCTGGCCACCGCCGGTGCCCACCTGGGCGATCAGCGCCAGGACGAGGTCCTTGGCGCTCACCCCCGGCTGCAGGCTGCCCTGGACGGTGACGGCCATCGTGCGGGGCTGCGGCAGCGGCAGTGTCTGGGTGGCGAGGACGTGCTCCACCTCGCTCGTGCCGATGCCGAACGCCAGCGCCCCGAACGCGCCATGCGTGCTGGTGTGGCTGTCCCCGCAGACGATCGTCATGCCGGGCTGGGTGACGCCCATCTGTGGCCCGATCACGTGGACGATGCCCTGGCCGGCCTCGCCCATCGGGTGCAACTCGACGCCGAACTCGGCGCAGTTGGCCCGCAAGGTGTCCACCTGGACCTTCGACACCGGGTCCTTGATCGGACCGATCAACAGGTCGGTCGGCACGTTGTGGTCCTCGGTGGCCAGGGTGAGCTCCGGTCGCCGGACCCCGCGACCGGACATCCGCAGGCCCTCGAAGGCCTGCGGGCTGGTCACCTCGTGCACCAGATGGAGATCGATGTAGAGCAGGTCCGGCTCGCCCTCGGCGCGTCGTACGACGTGGTCTTGCCAGACCTTTTCGGCGAG